>PLXK01000258.1 GCA_003151415.1 Bacteroidota bacterium | reverse complement strand
ACGAAACCAATCTGAAAAAGCAAGGAATGCTCGGATTGACTTTTGCCAACAAGGAAGATTACAACAAAATACAGGAAGATGATAATATTGACATCCTGGGTTTGACTTCTTTCTCACCCGGAGTGCCCCTCACCCTTGCCCTTCATCACAAAGACGGAACCACAGATGAAATCAAGGCGAACCACAGCTATAACCAGCAGCAGATAGAATGGTTCAAGGCAGGAGCCGCACTGAACATTATCCGTGCGAAGGTAAATGCCTGATTATTTTGAACAAATTAAAAATCCCTCCTGCTTCAGGAGGGATTTTTTTATTTCTTTCGGAGGACTTGCAATTTGATTTTTCTCAGTCCGCCCCTTCCTTATCCGTGATAAACCCTGGAGGCCAGGATCAGCCCTTCATCAACCTCCAGCACTTCCCCAACCACCATGTTTTCTTCTCCTTCCACTTGTCTCATGTATTCCATGAAGATCCGTTTGTCATTTGCCGTAAATTGGATGGGGTCATACCTAAGTGAGGGGAGACGCCTGAAAGAATCGCCCCACCAGGCCCTGAGCTCGGATTTTCCTTTTATCAAACCCTTGGTTTCAGGTTTTCGGAGTTTTAGTTTCGGGCTGTAATGTTGAGCATTCTCGTGGTAGAGGGCAAGCAGTTTTTCCAGATCCTGCTTGTTGAAAGCTTCAAACCAGGTATTGGCAATGGAGGACAGATCAGGCTCTTTCATAGGCATTAAATTTCGTATGGGAAAAGTATTCGGATGGTTGTTCCAACACCCAGTTTAGATTCGATACTGAATTCCGCTTTGTGCTGCCCGATTATTTTCTCTGCCAGGGCAAGACCAATTCCCGAGCCGCCGTAAGCAGATGCATTTTTAGCCCGGTAAAACGATTTGTTTACTTTGTTCAGTTCGTCGGCTGGAATGCCAATTCCTTTATCCTGAATGGTTACAAGGCTCCCTTTGGGAGAGGACAATAAATGAATGATAACTTCATTGTTTCCTGAGAATTTGCACGCGTTCTCAATGAGATTAAACAAGGCGATTCCAAGCAACTGTTCGTTGCCCCTGATGACAAGAAGGTCGCTGTTTGCAGGAAGGTTAGCAAAACTGATTTGCAATTGGCTTCCGGGGACTTCGCGTGTGACTTTGTCGCGGATATCCCAAAGCATCTCATCCAGCCTGACCACCTCAGTCATCATACTGTTTTCTTCCCTGTTGAGTTGGGCAAGCTCAAGCAATCCGGTAATGATATGGCCGAGTTTTTCAGATTCAGTAAGCACAGAGGCAAGCAAGGATTGATATTCCGCTTCTGTTCTGGTTTTGTTGAGCGCCACTTCCAGTTCAACGATCATGGAAGCCAGTGGAGTTCGAAGCTGATGAGACGCATTGTGGACGAAGTTTTTCTCGGTTTCGAACGCTTTTTCCAAACGCTCGAGCATGCTGTTGAAAGTAATGGCAAGTTCGGCAATTTCATCTTTCCCTTTTCCTTCGTCCAGGCGCAGGTGAAGATTGCTTGCCGTAATCCGGTTGGCATTGTTTACGATTTCTGAAATGGGATTGAGCGCCTGCTTCGAAAAGAATCTTCCGCTGATAAAAATAATAATCAGGCTGCTGATGAAGCCCGCGATCAGGATTTTGCGGGTGAACGCCAGGCTGTGCTCTCCTGAAAAATCTTCAGCAGAAGCGATGATCACAAATTCCCCTTGGTTATCCGAATATTGAATACCAACAATCTGGTTTGCTCCCTCATCGATTTCCACCTTTTTTTCTTTCCGGATTCTTTCGATCAGGTCTGTCGGAAAATCGCCTTTTTTGGCTTCTTCAATAAATGCGGGTTGATTGTGCTCGTCGTAAACCCGGATTGTTTCTCCGGGCAGTGTTTGCGAATAGCGTTTTTCGAAATCTTTGAAAATGGTTGCACTCACTTCGTCCTTTTCCAGAAACACCTGGGCCGTAATCATTGCCCGGTTGCCCAGTTTTTCGTAAAAAAACTGATGTGCATTCAGTTTCAAAAGGGCATAGACATACACAATGAGGGCAAGAAGAATCATTGCCACGATGATTGTATATATCAGAGTAAGCTTGTTTTTGATTTTCATCCGGATAGGGAAAGCTTAATTGTAATCAGCCTTTCGGCAGGAAAAAGAATCGGGATTAATTTGGTGATATGCCGTTCAGTATGAATAACTCCGGAAAGTCTCTGTCCTTTTTATTCTTCCTTCAGTATATATCCCATTCCAAAGACCGTGTGGATAAACTTGCTCGAAAAGCCTTTGTCTACTTTGTTTCTTAGGTAGTTTACATACACATCAACCACGTTGGTTCCCGAATCGAATGAAATGTCCCATACGTTCTGAGCGATTTCCGCGCGAGACAATACACGGCCCTGATTCTTCAAAAGAAATTCAAGCAGGAAGTATTCGCGCGAAGTGAGTACAATTGATTTTCCATCACGTTTGGCTGATTTGGTAGAGGTGTCTAGCTCAAGGCCCCCCATTGAAAGTTTTGCCTCATCTACTGGTTTATTCTTCCGACGGGCCAAAGCGCGGATGCGTGCCAAAAGTTCGCTGAGTTTAAACGGCTTCGTCAGGTAGTCGTCAGCCCCTGAATCCAAACCAAGCACTTTGTCCTCGGTGGAGCCAAGCGCAGTAAGCATGATGATCGGTACAGTGGAGTCTTCTTTTCTGACGGCCAGGCAAACTTCCAGCCCGCTGCAATTCGGCAGAATCAGATCCAATACAATGCAGTCGTAGCTTCTCTGCAAGGCGAGTTTTTTTCCGGATTCGCCATCATAGGCAATATCCACCTGGTAGTTTTGTTCTTTTAAACCTTTTTCAATAAACAAGGCGAGCTTGGGCTCATCTTCGACTACAAGTATTTTCATTTTTCCGGATTCAAAAGGTTGATTCTGTCTGGATTTCAGGTAAAGGTAAGGGAATCGGTTGATCTGTGCATCTGGTTGTGACTGGTTCTAATCTGTTTTTAATTCCGGTTTCATGGAGAACCTGCCAGACCATTTCGGGGTGGTCCGGCTCCGCATTAACCCACCTTCCGGCGAAACCTGACATGCTAAAATTACGTAATTTAGCAGATCAATTCACTTCGCCGGATGAGATTCAGAGCACTTATTCTTCTGTTGTTATATTTCAGTATTGGCTTCTGGCAGAATTCATTCGGTCAGACTGTTTTCAATGTAAAAGGTGTTGTGTATGATACAGACAGCGTCAACCCGATTGCCTTTGTGCTTGCCCTGAATAAAAATTCTCAAAACGGAACAATGACTGACGCTTCAGGACGTTTTGAAGTGAATGCAGGGAGCCGCGACACGCTCATTTTTTCCTATCTGGGTTATGAAGTCAGGCGCATTTGCCTGGCCACCTTACCGGATTCAATAAAGAACAACAAACTCAGGTTAAAGGTCATTTTGCAAAAGAAAGTGCAAAGCCTTCAGCAGGTCATTATCATGTCCACCGAGTTTTCAAAAGAAGAAAAAAAATATTACACATCCAAGATTGATGAATATGAGCGGTTCAAAAGTCAGGGCATAGAAAGTCCGATTACAGGTTTGTATTATGCTTTCAGTAAAGAAGGAAAGAGCCTGAAGAAACTCACTGCCATGTATGATGAACTGCTGTACGAGGAACTCCTCGAGAAGCGCCTCAGCGATCAGAAGCTCAGAGAGCTGACCAAAGACAGCAGGCTTGATTGTAAAGCTTTTCGCGATTATTGCCGTCTTTCAGACGACTTTCTGAGGCTTGCAAGTGAATATGATTTGTTTGATGCCGTTGTCAGAAAATACAAGGATTTTAAGTCTGGCAAGAAGGCTTACAACGAGGTGCCCAGACAGGGTCAAAGATAAATTTCCGGAAACAGTTTGCCCCACATAAATTCAGAATTCCCGAACATGAACATTCTTTTTGTCTCCGCTACCGAATTTGAAATTGAACCTCTGGTCAGGGAGCTCCGTTTTGTGGGCATGGGCGGTGACAGACTTAAAAAATATGCATACCGGAATCTGAATGTTGACGTGCTGGTCACTGGTCTGGGAATGACGGCAACGGCCTTTTATCTCGGCAAGTTTCTGAATAATGGTTACGATTGTTCAATCAATATTGGTCTTGCGGGCAGCTTTAGTGCTGACCTGGAAATCGGAGCTGTGGTAAATGTTGTGCAGGATTGCTTTTCAGAACTGGGCGCCGAGGATGGTGATTTGTTTATTCCGGTTGCTGAAATGAACCTGGCTACCGAAAATCAGGAAACAAATTTAAGCAGGATCAAAAATACAGTTTTGGAAAACATCCCGAAAGTAAGCGGCATCACCGTGAATACGGTTCATGGAAATGAAACCAGCATCGATGCCGCATTCGGGCGTTTTCACCCGAATGTGGAAAGCATGGAAGGGGCCGCATTTCTTCTGGCATGTCGGCTTGAAAATATTCCCTGTACACAGATAAGAGCAATCAGCAATCTGGTTGAGAAAAGAAACCGGGCTGCCTGGAAAATTCCGCTGGCTATTGAAGCCCTGAATAAAAAGGCTCATGAAATTCTAAATGCATTCCCATGAAAATAAATCTGGGGTTTAGCCCCTGTCCGAACGACTGTTTCATTTTCGATGCACTGGTTCATAAAAGAATTGATACCGAGGGTTTGGAATTTGTTGTGACCATGGCTGACGTGGAAGAATTGAACCGTCGCGCCTTTTCCGGATCCATTGATGTGACCAAACTCAGTTATCATGCATTGGCCTATCTGACACAGGAATATGTTCTTCTTGGCTCCGGAAGCGCCCTGGGCTTTGGCGTTGGTCCGTTGCTGATATCGGCCAGGCCCATTGCTGATCCGACCCATTCCGTTCCAAAACTTCGGATTGCCATTCCTGGAAAATACACCACGGCCAACTTTTTATTCAGTCTTGCTTTTCCGGGCGCGCAAAAAAAGACGGAAATGCTTTTCTCTGAAATTGAAACCTCTGTTCTCAATGGATCCATGGATGCCGGATTGATCATTCATGAAAACAGATTCACGTACAAGGACCGTGGGCTCCACAAGGTGATTGATCTTGGCGAGTTCTGGGAGGATATGGCTCATGCGCCCATCCCGCTGGGAGGAATCGTTATGAAGCGTGGTTTCTCGGTATCCACACAGGTTCAGGTCGAGCGGCTTATCCGGAAAAGCGTTGAATATGCATTTGCAAACCCCGATGCTTCCCGTAATTTTGTAAGAACCAACGCCCAGGAAATGAGCGAAGAGGTGATGCAGAAACACATTCAGCTCTATGTGAATGACTATTCGGTTGACCTGGGTCATGTGGGAAGGGCCGCCGTGAAACTTTTGTTCGATAAATCAAAGGAACTGGGTCTTGTCGAAGGCATGCATGAGGACATATTCATTCTCCGGAATTGATTCGGGTTATGGAATGCGAAAGCAAGGATTGCTGAATATCAATTGTCAAAGAAATAAGCATAAGCTATGATCATAGTCACCGGCGCCGCTGGATTTATTGGAAGTTGCCTTGTAGGCAAGTTGAATTCGGAAGGGTTCAATGACATTGTCGTGGTGGATGATTTTTCATCACCCGAGAAAATGAAAAACCTGGAAGGGAAAACAATTTCAAGGCGAGTGCATCGCGATGAATTCATGACATGGCTTCGCGAAAACCAGAAGTTCGTGCAGTTTATCTTTCACATCGGGGCGCGGACAGATACCACAGAATTCAATACCGAAATATTTGACCGTCTCAATCTGAATTATACCAAATCACTATGGGAGCTTTGTGTGGAATTCGGACTTCCCTTGGTGTACGCTTCTTCTGCCGCAACTTACGGACTGGGAGAGCAGGGGTATGTGGATTCGCATGAGCTGATTCCCCGGCTGCAGCCGCTGAATCCTTATGGAGCTTCCAAAAATGACTTTGATATCTGGGCACTGAAACAGGAAAAGAAACCATATTTCTGGGTGGGTTTGAAATTTTTCAATGTCTATGGTCCCAACGAATATCACAAAGGCCGCATGGCTTCCGTTATTTTTCATGCTTTCAGCCAGGTAAAGCAAAATGGGAAGATGAAATTGTTCCGCTCTCACAATTCTGCCTATAAGGATGGGGAGCAACTGAGGGATTTTGTATATGTGAAGGATGTTTGCGAGGTGTGTTATTTTCTTCTGCACCACCGCAAGGATTCGGGCATCTATAATCTGGGCTCCGGAAAGGCACGGACGTTTCTGGATCTTGTCAAAAATACATTTGTGGCAATGAAGAAAGAGCCTCAGATCGAATTTGTGGATACCCCGGCAGACATACGCGACAAGTATCAGTATTTTACCGAAGCCAACATGACAAAGCTTAAATCAATCGGATACGACAAGGCTTTTCATACACTTGAAGAGGGGGTGAAGGATTATGTGGAGAATTATCTTTTGGAAAGCAAGTATCTTTGAGCTGATCAGATCAGAAATGGATTAACAAAAAAAGCTGCCCTTTCAAGGGCAGCTTTTTTTGTTTGGAATCTCGAGACAGAATTTATTTGGTCATGATCATCAGCTTGCCACTTCCAAAAGTACTGCCCGCCTTGATGGTGTAGAAATAAACACCACCAGCCAAAGAGCCCTGATGAATAATGAAGCTGTCGGGAGAAGAGCTTTGCAGCATTTCAGATCTGACTTCCCTGCCGAACATATCATAAAGCCTTAGTTCGGCGGTCGTATTCCTGTTGCCCCCTTGAAGCACAATAGTGGCGTTTTCGCCGAAAGGGTTCGGAAACACAACAGAATTCAGCTGTTGTGAAATCCGGCCGGGATCGGAAATGCCTGTCAAAAGCGGGTCGCTGGTAATGATTTTGCCAATATCAATGGTGTCATCACCTGCCTGATAGGCAAGCCAGGCGAATGAGTCGAACAACATTTCATTGGTTGTGCTTGTACCTGCAACAACCAGTTTGGGTGGGCTGTTGGGGTTGTTCAGGTTGTTTGTGGTGTTGTCGTATATGTGTTTGGTGTATAAGGTATATCCAGTCGGGATCTTGACCATTTTCGGAAACGTGTAAGCTCCCTGCCAGTCAAAATTCCAGTGTGGTGTGCGGATCAAAGGAATGGAATCATTCAGAGGACCGTAGGCATTGATCTGGATATTTGTGCAAACCTTGTGTGAATGCGGGGAAACCGAGAACAATGAAAGCGCAACAGGAACACCACCTGAAGAAGGGTATTTGGCAGTGGCAAGAGTAACCACATTGGCAGGCAGGAAAAGACTCCAGTTCTGAAGAGGAGTGGTGACAAGCATGGGTCGTATACCGGTTGCTCCGACGGGATAAAAATACAAACGGATTTGAGTGCTGTCCTTTTGCCCGGCTGTTCCTGTAGGATAGTGAATCTGCAGAATCATATTCGACCCTGCCTTGATCCGGATTCCGGCTTTCAAAGGGGCTTTGCTTGGAAAAATGGTGGGTGCCGCTCCGGGTACCCATCCACCGATGCTGAATTGTCCCGGTTCTGTAAAGCAGCTACCTGTCAGGCTGCTTGTTACTGTGCCTGTGGTATCGATGTTGGCAATGATGTGGTGCACAATGGGTGCATTTCCGGGAATGATTTCATAAGCCTGAAGAATGCGGTCGGTATTCAGACCCATCGGAATGGAGAAGCAATCGTAAGCATCCGAGGTCGTGGCGTTGCTTGCGAATGTCGGAATGGTCAGTATAAGGTCAGGAACACCGTTTAGTTTTGCCTGTCCTGAATAAAGCGGAGCGGGAGGTGCCTGGGTGGTATCACCTTTTAATGCGCCACCTTGAATCCAGGCAAGAATGGCTGCCTTTTCTGTAGGGCTGATCAATCTTTCGTTCAAATAGCGGTGATAAGTTGTATCTGGCGGCCAGGGTGGCATCCTGCCCGAATTCAAATCCGATTTAATACCTGCCACAAAGGCAAAGGTTTCGGAATAGTTCATCATTGATTGAGGATGCTGTTTTTCGTGGTGACAGGATGTGCACCGGCTGTAGAAGATGGGTGCAACATCCTTATACGTTGTTTGTGCAACGCCACTCAGGGCAAGC
The DNA here is from genome assembly GCA_003151415.1 of Bacteroidota bacterium. Classification (GTDB taxonomy): domain Bacteria; phylum Bacteroidota; class Bacteroidia; order Palsa-965; family Palsa-965; genus Palsa-965. The sequence continues at coordinate 2,065 of PLXK01000258.1, read as the reverse complement.
CCTGCAAACAGAAGAGCAAGAATGTAATTTTTTTTCATCGTGTTTATATTTTAAATAAAGCTTCGTCTTTTCCGGAACATGAGGAAAAGCAGTAAGGAAGGTAAAACAAAAAAGCGAATGAGCCAAATGGGTATTATACGGCAATAATTTCCGGGCAAGGAAACACTTTGCAAAATCAAAGAGATACACTTTGTTCTCTATGGTGACACGATCATTTGAAGGAATTGAAAGGGGGCATTCAGGCTATTCGGATGGGCTTTAAAGCTCCTTTTTGAGCTCCAGCAGAAAAGCTTTTATCCGCTGCAGGGAATGTACAACTTCCGAGGTGTTAACAGTATCCTCTTTGTTGCCTTTCAGCTTATCCTTGGCACCCTGCAAGGTAAAGCCCCGTTCTTTGACCAGATTAAAAATGATGCGGAAGTTTTCGACGTCCTCTTTCGAGAACATGCGGTTTCCTTTTTTGTTTTTATGCGGTTTGATGATATCAAATTCCTTTTCCCAAAAACGGATCAGGGAAGGGTTCACATCAAACATCAGCGAGAGCTCGCCGATGCTGTAATACAATTTTTCTATTTCTTTTTCCTTAAAAGGCAAAATGAGCTAATTTAATACACAGATCAAATATAGTCGATTAAGTTTCTCTATTTGGCAAGCTGACCTGTCCTGTTAATAAATAGTGACAATCTGTCGGCTCTGAAGATGACGGAAGGTATCCGGCGGATTCATTTGAAAACAAAATCAGGAACCTATACGGATGTGCCCGTTCCTCCATACTATTGAAACCGGGGCTAGTATGAAAACAGGAACTCCGTTAAATCCGGTTTTGTGGTCCTCTTTCTTTTTCTGTCGTAATTGTAAATGGTTTTACCCAGTTCGGAAAACCAGGGAAGCGCCTGGGTATTGATCTGGTACTTGCCGGTGTTCATGATGTCCTCTTTGTTTGTATAAATAACGGCAGAGAGCATAAACTCGGTTTTGTTCTTAAAGTCGCAGATGTAAGCTACGTCGGCTGTAAATCCGTAAGACTGGCCGACAATATTGAATACACGAATCGAATCCTGTTGTATGGGCTGTCGGCTATCACCCCAGAGAAAATATTTCTTATAGCTGTCGTAATAGTCTTTGGGTCCATACCGTGGAGAAGCAGATTCACGCGGGAGCATACTGAGGTAATGCAACATGAATTTCCGGTCTTCTTCGCTGATCTTAAATCTGCGGCTGGAGTCGACTGAATACGGGAAAAGCACGGAGCGAAGCATGGCAGTCACGTCCGGGAGACTGAGATAGTTTGAGCTCGAAAAATCCTTGGGTCCTTCGATCTTTTTTCCTTTGGCATCCAGATACGCGCGGCCAGCCTTCACTGTTCCAAGGGGATGAGTGGCGGGCCTTGTACAATTGGCCTCCGGCTGATGATAAAGCAAACTTCCTTGCTCGTTGTAAAAGTCGATAGGATTGGTGCAGGCATTGTCACCAGCATCGCAGTGGGCGTCGAACCGGTTGACGATAAATGCGTCCGGATAACCTTTGGCCTTGAGTTTTGTGTGAATGTATTCCTGCCCTAAAAACTCATACACTCTGCTGTATGCCTCGTTGTCACTGATCAATAGCATACGGCGGATGTATTGTGCCAGACTGGGATATCCGTTTTGTGAGCTTGTATCTTTTGCCGTCTTTCTCTGGCAGGAGGAGGCGCTGTCTGTAAACATCCTGGACTCTTTTGTAAGTCCCGGTTTTGCAAGATCGTTTATCTTTTCCAGCGCCAGGGCCGAGCAGGGCAATTTCACCAGGCTCGCGCAATAGAAATATTTCTTTGGATCCACTCCATATGTAAAGGTGTGAAAAGAAGGCACATTGTTTTTGTCTCTATCGATTTGAGTATAGATGATCTGAATCTTGTAAGTGTTGGGATGGTCCAGAAAGAGTTTGAATTTGGCCGGATTTTTTTCGAGGAGATGCGTGATGAGCAGCGAGTCGTTCTTTAAGATGAGACTTTCCGCGTTGCTGTCTGAATGTTCGACTAGATCTAAGAATGCTGTGAATAAAAGTAACAGGATCAACAGGCTGC
>PLXK01000235.1 GCA_003151415.1 Bacteroidota bacterium | reverse complement strand
GATAACGGGTATAAAATCATATTCAAATTCAACAATATTTAATTACATTTGTTACAATCCCATTCAGATTTATGATCAGGTCCCGAAGCATGGCCTTCATTCCATTATTTCATTCATCGATTGCACCCGTCTAAAAAAACCATCATGAACAAAACCGCTACGCTGCTCTTCCCGATTTTTTTGGCATCGGTTCTCGGATTTGGCCAGACAGAACAGGCAGAAAATTATCGTCTTTACAAAGGCGATTCACTGAATGGTTTTGACCTGAATGCCTGCTTCACGGAGATGAATGAATACCACAGCCGGGTTCATCTGAACGAAGCGGAAAAGCAAAATTTCATGCGGATCAGGGAATATGCATTTATTCAAAACAAATACCATTTGGGCGGGCAAGTGTTTGATGAAATGGCATGGAAAGCTGCCGATGTGCAAAATCAAAAAGGGATGCCTGTTGCTGGCCCCAAAAAATTGAAACTTATTTCCGGAAATGCTTTCTCTTCAAATAGCCCGGCCGCGAAAATTCAGTCCTCAGTCATTCCTGACAATCAGGGCATGGCCGGTTGCGACAATCTGGATTGGGAAGACAACAATGTAAGCAATTGGACCGGATCTATGGGCTATACGATTGCACCTTCCTTACAGTACTATGGACTAGTACCACTTAGCGGTCCTTCGAGCGGACCATCCAAATTTGTCAGTGCAGGGGCTGGCGGAGGCAACTACTTTGGTCCTTCCGATGCTGCAGAAACAAGTTGCTCGGGAGTTACTCTGATCAGCAAAGGGACAGTTCCTTTTGGCAACTTTCCTATGGTCGGGGCTGGAAGTTTTTCGGCACGATTGGGGGGCCAGAATGTGAATTTAGGACATGGTTTTGGCACCAATTGCGACATGGGAGATGCGTCCTCTCCATATGAAAGTGCCGGAGAAATTGTTGCACAAACAATGGCGGTTACCGTTGCCAACTGCATGATAACTTACAACTACAATGTTGTTCTCGCAGATGGTGGCCATTCAGCTGGCAACCAGCCTTTTTTCCAGGCAGGCGTTCTGGATAATACGGGAACAGATATCAATTGCGCTGTTTATTATCAGGAATGTACCACGGGCGTTCCTCCGGCTGGTTACAGCACTTCGGCACTGAAAGATCCGATTGATGCAACGGCTCCGGTGTATTACTCGAACTGGCAAAGCAATTCATTTGATCTCACGCCTTACATAGGCACAACTGTAACCTTATACTTTATGGTTGGCGGTTGCGTACCCGGTGGTCACTTTGGTTATGCTTATATTGATGGACATTGCGGCCCGAAGGTATTCCCGGTCGTCGGGCCGGTGGCCTGCCAGGGCAATACCGAAACCATTACTGCTCCACCCATGCCCCCAGGCACAACTTATTCCTGGACTGGTCCGGGGATTGTCGGATCCAATTCGGGATCAACTGTTCTGGTGAACACTCAAGGAACCTATACGGTAAGTACGGTATTACCGGCCCCGAATAACACATGTCCAATGGCGGTCTCGGCAACTGTAACATTCAACCCCAATCCCGCCACTTTTGTTTCGCTTAGCTCCACTGATCCAAGCTGCAGCGCATGCACCGACGGAAGCATAACGGCAACACCATCGGGCGGAACTTCCGCCTTTACCTATTCCTGGGCTCCCACTCCTGGTGCGGGACAAGGTGCAGCCACGGCTAGCGGACTGGGAATTGGTCAATATACGGTCACAGTGATTGATGCCAATCAATGTTCGGCCTCATCCACGGCAACACTCAGCTTCACAACTGCAATTCATGACAATTCCCCAACAGATTTTTTCAAAGTGTTTCCAAATCCGGCATCGGGATTTGTTACCATTGAATACATTGGCTTACCTGCGGCATCTTCTTTATAGACAATTTATGACATCCTTGGTCAGGAAGTTTTGTCTTTTAAAACAGAAATCAATGCAGGGTCCAAGCAAAACATCGATGTATCTCATCTGTCAGAAGGCATTTATTTTATCAAACTCGAATCAGGAGGGCGTAAATCGATCCGAAAACTGATGATCCGAAACTGAACCGCTATCATCCTGTTTGCAGTAAATATATCAGGCCATAATAAACCTTCGGATCAAATCTGAATAAACCGACTCATATCTACGTATTTCAACTTAGCGGCACTAAGTACAATACTGCATTTCAATACCACAAATTGTAATTCGTTCAAAAGCGATCTATCTTTGATGTATTCCAATAGGCTAAAACCGGGAACATCAAAAAAACAGAAACAAGCAATTGAACCTGCCATGAATACTACAAAAGAACCCCACGCAACGACCGCCTTTTCACGTTCAGGCCAACAGCAAGCTACACCCAAAACATCGGACATGCTGATGCAACTCAAAATGAGAAATGTATACTTGCTCGGCAAAGAATTTTCGGAGGAAAAGACGGAAGATGTTTTGCAAACCGCTTTTACGCATCCGGAAATGATTGAAAAAGATTTGTTTGGCTGGAATGTTCACATCACCTCCAGATCGAGGAATCCGGAATCAAACCACATACTGGCCATTGAAACAGTAACGCAGTATCAGTTTTCATCACCTTACAACATGAGTGTTGAATACAGAAACAGACTCTTTCTGGACAAATTTGCAGAATTGGTTTATGCCGCCCATTGTCACCATGCTGCCTTGTTTATTGCCAGCACAAGCGAATTTGAGACATTCGACGGTTTTGTACCCGAATTCATGAACTGGAATTCAGTCAAAAAATTAACCGAGCAAATTATCATGAAGGATTGACTTATTTTTCGAGCTTCCGGAGAAACAAAGGATAAAAACAAATACACATATAGATTCTTCGAATTCTTACCCGATGCCGGCCATTCGTGCAACACTTTCCGGTGGACTCAACACGAATACCTGATTTCGGGAGTGCTGTACAAACCTGGTTCAGTTTAGATACTTTGCAGCACAGCCCTGAAGCCCGTTCTCCTCTGCGGAACGCTTCAGGGTTTTTTTATTGACCGGCTTCTCTGATCGCATTGAATTCCACAACCGATGTCCCCCGGCTTTTCCCGGTCAATGCAATCATGGCTCTTGCCACCACACGGCCATGAACCGGTCTGTATTTCTGAAGAGAACCGATCATCAGCGGGGCAAACAACCGGGTGACAATACTCATTACCCCCTCAATAGCCCTGTATTCTTTTCTGTCGCCCAGCAGAAAAGAAGGACGCATAAATACGATTTGTTTCATATTGAATCTGCTCACCGCCTCTTCCATTTCACCTTTCACCCGGATATAAAAATTGGAAGCTTTGGCAGAAGCCCCGGCAGAGGAAACGATGAAAAACGAAGGAACTTGATTGGCAGCAGCCAGGGCCGCCAATTGTACCGGAACCTCCTTATCCACAAAACGACGGCCCTCTTGCGAAGGCGTATTTTTGATTGTTGTTCCCAAACAACAAAACAGGACATCACCCGAAATTTCGGATTGAATATCGTTTAACGAATGGAAATCAGTGATGATTTGTTTGAGCTTGGGATGCTGCAGTGAAAGGGGCTTCCGAACAAAAGCTTTTACCGTGCTGTATTCAGCATTTTTCAGCAGCTCATCCAGAAGATAGCTGCCAATCATTCCGGTGGCACCGAAAACAAGGGCTGTTTTGGACATGTTCGCAATTTAATTGTTTCGCCTAATTCCCACACAGGGAAAGGGGTTGAAAGGAGTGATACCTTGCGGCGTACCCGGGAACAGGCATACGGCCCTCTTCGCCAGCGGCAAAGAGGGCCGTAGTGAAGGCCTCAGAACAGATTCAGCTGCTCGGGTTTGTCGAGATCTTTATGTTTTTCTTCGAATTCCGCTTTTTTTTTGGCAGCCCGGCGCATCGCTTCAATGGGCGATTCGGGGCTGTTCTCGAACTCAATTTCCTCCCTTGGAATGGCCATCAGTTTTTTTTTACTTTCCGGCGGAGGCACCAGGCTTACTTCTTTGATTTTATTGGCGCTGAGTTTATTTCCTTTGGCCTTGAGGTTCCGGATTTCGATAAATTCATCCAGTTTGATTTTCTCATCTTTGACAGACAACCCTTTGATCTTGGCAAACTGAACAACGATAACAGGTGAAGTCTCCAGAGTAACCAGTTCAACACGGCTTTCGGCGTGCTCTGTAATGAAATGAACACGTGTACTGGCCGGATCGACATTGAACCTTTTCACAAAATACTGCTTGCTTTCCCCGTCAAAATAGACGGCTGTCATGACTTTTTTCGGGTCAAATTTCTCGATCAGAATAATATCATCGTCGAAGTGAGCCGTCAGTTCGACAGCTTTCAAAGAATAATAACCACTTTGAGTAATGACAAGGATTTTATCTTCGACCATGAATTCACCGAGATACGTTCCTTTCACATCGTAATTGATGCGGTGCACAGATTCATCAAACCAGACCTTGTGGGCTCCCAGGGTTGACATTCCTTTTTCCTTGATGACGACTTTTTTCACAGGGTTACGCGTAACCATGTTCCCCATCGACCCTCTGGCTTTGATGGCAAGATCGCTGAAGTCGAGATCAAACTGAAGTTTTCGCAACGACACGCTGGGTTTGAGAAACACGGTTACCCTTTCCGCTTCTCCGTTAAGATTGGCCGAAAAATACAGAATTTCAGAGCCGGCCGTTCCTTTGGTCAGATCATAAGGCTTATCGCGGGTTACGCCGGTAACATTGAAACGTTTCATCATCACCGCCCCCTTGGGCCCATCGCGATAGATCAGATTGTAAGTTGTCCGTTCATCGCTTTTCTTAAATATGGCTATATGCAAAAGGTCTTTGCCCACAAATGCTTTTTCCTGAACCTTGCTCACCACCATGGTGCCGTCTTTTCTGAATACGATGATGTCGTCGATATCGGAACAGTCGCTTACAAATTCATCCTTTTTCAATCCGTAGCCGGCAAAACCTTCTTCGCGGTTGACATACAGTTTTTCGTTGGCGATGACCACACGGGTGGCCACGATATTTTCGAACGATTTGATCTCTGTCTTCCGTTCCTTACCCGCCCCGTATTTCTTTTTCAGGTCCTTGAAAAACTCAATGGCATAATCCGTCAGATGCTCCAGGTGGTGTTTGACAAGAACGATTTTCTCATCCAGTTCCTTCATTGTTTCATCCGCCTTGATGCTGTCAAAGCGGGTGATGCGTATCATCGGAATCTGTGTGAGCCGCAGCAGGTCATCATCCTGAATCTCGCGCATGAATTTGCGCTTGAACGGTTTGAACCGTTCATACAGGTATGTGTACAAGGTTTCGCGATCGCTGTATTTCTTAAAATCGATATACATTTCTTCCTTGATGAATAGTTTTTCAAGAGAAGCAAAATGCCATTTTTCCTGCAACTCGCGCAATTCAAGCTCCAGTTCCCGCTTTAACTGCTCGAGGGTTTTGTGTGTGGAAATCCTCAGCATCTCATTTACCCCAACGAAGCGCGGTTTCTCGTTCTCAATGACACCGGCATTGGGAGAAATGGAAATTTCACAATCCGTGAAAGCATACAAGGCGTCGATGGTTTTATCGGGATCGGACCCAACGGCCAGGTGAACAAGAATCTCTACGTTTTCCGCCGTATTGTCTTCAACCTTGCGCACCTTGATTTTACCTTTTTCATTCGCAGCAAGAATACTTTCAATAAGCGATCCGGTTGTTGTGCTGAAAGGAATTTCGCTGATAACAAGGGTTTTCTTATCGTACATGCCAATCTTTGCACGCACACGAATCCGTCCTCCCCTCAGGCCGTCGTTGTAATTGGAGAAATCGGCAAGTCCTCCGGTTGGAAAGTCGGGATAGAGTTCCGGTTTTCTGCCCCGCAACACGGCAATAGAGCCGTCAATGAGTTCGATGAAATTGTGCGGAAGAATTTTGCAGGCAAGACCTACGGCAATACCTTCCACCCCATGAGCCAGAAGCAAAGGAAACTTAACGGGTAAGGTAACCGGTTCTTTGTTTCTTCCGTCATAGCTGCTTTGCCAGACAGTTGTTTTGGGATTAAACACAACGTCGAGTGCAAACTTCGAAAGGCGGGCCTCAATATAACGGGGGGCGGCTGCCGAATCGCCGGTAAAGATATTGCCCCAGTTTCCCTGCATGTCAATAAGCAAATCTTTTTGCCCGATCTGAACCATGGCATCACCAATGGAGGCATCGCCATGAGGGTGATACTTCATCGTATTTCCAATGACGTTCGCCACTTTATTGTATCGCCCGTCTTCCATTTCCCACATCGAATGCAAAATTCGGCGGTGTACGGGTTTCATTCCGTCCTCAATGGCAGGAACGGCCCTTTCCAGGATTACGTAAGAGGCGTATTCCAGAAACCAGTTCTTGTACATCCCGCTGAGGTGAGTAATGTTGTGATCCCCTCCTCCTCCGGTGGAATCGCTGGCCTCGAATAAATTCTTTTTATCGCTCATAATGCTGTATGTAATAAATTGCTTCTTGCCGGTTTAAGGATTCTCCATCAGCCAAGTGGCTAAGAATCACCCCGAAAATCACCAGGCCTCGGTGGATGACCTTGCCCTTTGAAATCAATCGGTTTCTTCAACCAGATCCTTTTCAACCTTCAGGTTACCGATGATAAAGTCCTGGCGTTCCTGTGTGTTTTTACCCATGTAATAACCCAGGATTTCACCGATGGAACCTTCCTTTCCAATGATAACCGGTTCGAGACGGATATCCTTGCCGATGAAATGCTTGAACTCGTCAGGCGAAATTTCTCCAAGACCCTTAAAGCGGGTAATTTCGGGTTTGGCACCGAGTTTGGCCATGGCTTTACTCTTCTCATCCGGAGAGTAACAATAAATGGTTTCCTTTTTATTTCTGACGCGGAACAGCGGAGTCTGCAGGATATAAACATGTCCGTTTTTAACGAGATCCGGAAAAAACTGAAGGAAGAAGGTCAGCAGCAGCAAACGGATGTGCATGCCATCCACATCGGCATCGGTAGCCAGAACAATGTTGTTGTAGCGGAGATTTTCAAGACTCTCCTCAATATCGAGTGCCGCCTGCAGAAGATTGAATTCTTCATTTTCATAAACGATCTTCTTGGTCAGACCAAAAGCGTTCAGCGGTTTTCCTTTCAGGCTGAAAACAGCCTGTGTGTTCACATCACGCGTTTTGGTGATCGAACCGCTGGCCGATTCTCCCTCACAGATAAAGAGCGTCGTTTCCAGCCGGCGGTCTGCCTTATCGGTGTAATGCTGGCGGCAGTCGCGCAATTTTTTGTTGTGCAGATTTGATTTCTTGGCACGGTCACGCGCCAGCTTCTGTATGCCGCTGAGTTCTTTGCGTTCCCGTTCCGACTGCGTAATCTTGCTGAGAATAATCTGTGCAACTTCCGGATTTTTGTGCAGGTAATTGTCCAGTTGTTCTTTCAGAAAATCGCCGATGAAGGTTTTGATCGATGGCCCGGAGGGACCCACATCCTGCGAGCCCAGTTTGGTTTTGGTCTGCGATTCAAAAACAGGTTCCTGAACCTTGATGCTGCATGCCGCAATGATGGAGGTTCTGACATCCACCGCTTCAAAATCCTTTTTGAAAAAATCACGCACGGTCTTCACAACCGCCTCCCGGAAAGCAGCCTGGTGGGTTCCTCCCTGGGTGGTGTGCTGTCCGTTTACAAAAGAATAATACTCTTCCCCGTATTGGGCAAAACTGTGCGTAATGGCCACTTCAATATCATGACCTTTCAAATGAACAATCGGATATAAAATTTCTCCGCTCAGATTTTCCTGAAGCAGATCCTTCAGGCCATTCTCCGAACGATAGACCGTACCATTGAATGTTAAGCTCAGGCCGGTATTGAGGTAAGCATAATTGCGCACCATCCGCTCCACGTATTCATTGAGATACTGGCACTTGGGAAATATCCGGTCATCGGGTGTAAAAGTCACCAGCGTTCCAGGCTTTTCGGATGTATCAACGATTTTGTGCTCTTTGGTTATTTCACCCCGACAGAACTCAACGACTTTGCTTTTGCCTTCGCGGACAGACTGCACCTTGAAATAACTGGCCAATGCATTCACGGCTTTCGTACCCACACCGTTCAATCCGACCGACTTTTTAAACGCTTCCGAATCGTATTTGGCACCTGTATTGATCTTCGAAACCACATCGACAACTTTTCCAAGAGGAATGCCACGGCCAAAATCGCGGATGGTCACATCTCCGTTGTGAATGGTGATGTCGATTTGCTTTCCGGCCCCCATGACAAATTCGTCAATGGAGTTGTCGACCACTTCTTTGAGCATGACATAAATGCCATCATCCTGCGAAGATCCATCACCCAGTTTACCGATATACATACCCGGACGCAGACGGATGTGTTCCTTCCAGTCGAGTGATTTGATACTGTCTTCGTTGTATTTTGATTCAGCCATTCTGGTATTCTGATTTGAAATGTGAAAATGAAATGGTGATTTTAATTTCTTGTCTGAATTTTTTTAACAGTTACGCGGAATTTATTTCGCAAACCGGTTTACTGTAACCCCTCCCAAATAGGCGGAAGGAATATACAGGATCAAAGCCGTTGCAACAAACCATGCCGGATGGCTGATCATGGCAAAATTCACGATTGCCCCGACAAGGACAATGGCACCAATTGCAAGCGCCATTTCTTTTCTTTTTTTGGCGGCAATAAGACCGGCAACAAAGCCGCCGCAAAAAGACCCCAGCACATAAGTCATCAACAGCCAGGCAAAAGCCCCGGCAGGCATACTGGCCATCATTTCGGCCATTGCCTTTTTGTCGTTGATATCCACATGCGAAGGCAAACCGGGATAAATCAGGGGCAAAACCTGTTCGAGCCCCCCGATAATGAACATGGCAACAACAGCTCCGACGATGACCGACAAAATACGTTTAAGCATATTTTGAAAAATTAAGGATTTCGAAAACACCGGATCCGTTTCGACCCTGGATGTTATACATTAAACCTGAAATGCATCAGGTCTCCATCGGAAACCACATATTCCTTGCCTTCTATAGATAATTTTCCGGCATCCCGGCAAGCCGTTTCCGAACCCAGAGCAATAAAATCGTTGTATTTGATTACTTCCGCCTTGATAAATCCTTTTTCGAAATCGGTATGTATCACCGAAGCGGCCTGAGGCGCTGTCATCCCTTTGGTGATGGTCCAGGCCCTCACTTCTTTGACACCGGCGGTGAAGTAGGTTTGCAAATCGAGCAATCGGTAAGCCGCCTTGATCAGCTTGTTGACACCCGGTTCCTGAAGTCCGATATCGGCAAGAAACATCTGACGTTCTTCATAGGTTTCCATTTCAGCAATCTCGGCTTCGATTTGCGCGGTGATGACAACCACCTCCGCACCTTCTTCCTTCACTGCTGCCTTTACCGCATCCACATATTTATTGCCGCTTTTCACCGACTCCACATCCACGTTGCAGACATACATCACCGGTTTGATGGTGAGCAAATGACAATCCGCAATGTGTATCTGGTCTTCCACGGAAATCTGAACCGAGCGGGCCGATTTTCCCTGTTCCAGACAACTCTTTATTTCTGTCAGGATATCAAAACATTTTTTGGCATCCTTATCTGTTTTAGCCAATTTCTCGACACGTCTTATTTTGGCTTCGACAGTTTCAAGGTCTTTCAGCTGAAGTTCGGTGTCGATAATTTCCTTGTCGCGAACAGGATTCACAGATCCGTCCACGTGAACCACATTGGGGTCATCAAAACAACGAAGCACATGAAGTATGGCATTGGTTTCGCGGATATTGGCAAGAAATTTATTCCCCAATCCCTCTCCTTTGCTGGCTCCTTTAACCAGTCCGGCGATATCCACAATTTCAACGGTGGTCGGTACAACCCGTTCGGGTTTTACAAGTGTCTCCAGCTTTTCCAGACGGTCGTCCGGAACGGTGATCACACCCAGATTGGGCTCAATGGTACAGAAAGGAAAATTAGCCGCCTGAGCCTTTGCATTTGACAGGCAATTAAACAAGGTCGATTTACCCACATTGGGCAATCCTACAATTCCACACTTCAAGGCCATACTTATCTTTAATTAAGGGTTTGTTGCTCTGCTTCTGCCATTTTCAATAAAACGATTTGAAGCCTACCGGTAACCGATAACCGCAAAATCTTTTCTTCTGAATTCTTTTTTGACAAACCGCAAAGATACCACTTGATGCAATTACAGAAACACTTGAAAGACTAATAAAAACAGAGTTTTCAACAGATTTGTGAATGTTATTAACATTACCGGCGGCCTCCGTAAAAACATTTACTTTTGAAAACCTTTTTCTAATTAACTAAAAAACAGCGCTCAAGCCTGATTCCGCACAGGCATTCAACCCTTCGGCACCGCTGTCAAACATACGCACGGAATCCTGTTCATACAATCACCAATAAAGCAATAACATGCCAGAAATCAAAGACTTAGAAAACATCTGCAAACAGGTCCGACGGGATATTGTCAGAATGGTTCATGCTGTCAATTCAGGACATCCGGGCGGTTCCCTGGGCTGTACCGATTTTTTGGTGGCGCTTTATTTCGACATCATGAAACACAACCCCGCCAAATTCAGCATGGATGGCATTGGTGAGGACCTCTTTTTCCTTTCCAACGGGCATATTTCGCCGGTATTTTACAGCGTTCTGGCCCGTTCGGGTTATTTTGACATCAAGGAACTCAGTACCTTCCGTAAAATAAACTCCCGTTTGCAGGGTCACCCCACCACACACGACGGGCTCCCGGGTGTGCGGATAGCTTCAGGTTCTCTGGGTCAGGGACTCTCCGTGGCTCTGGGAGCGGCACTGGCCAAAAAACTGAATAAAGACGATCGTATTGTATACAGTTTGCACGGAGACGGCGAACTGGATGAAGGACAAATCTGGGAAGCTGTACTGTACGCCGCGGCAAAAAAAGTGGACAATATCATCTCCACGGTAGACGTTAACGGACAGCAAATAGACGGTTCTACCGAAAATGTGCTTTCTCTTGGAAACCTGAGAGCGAAATGGGAGGCTTTTGGCTGGGATGTACTTGAAATGAATGGGGCCATCATGAGCCATGTGGTTGACACTTTGCGCAAAGCAAAAACACATACAGGAAAAGGAAAACCGGTTGTTATTTTAATGAAAACAGAGATGGGACAGGGTGTGGATTTCATGATGGGTTCGCACAAATGGCATGGAGTTGCTCCCAACAATGAGCAACTGGCTCAGGCTCTTGGACAACTGACTGAAACAATCGGGGATTATTAATAAAGAATTCTCCGAAAAAAATACGGCCATCTTCACTTTTATGCCCCGTTTATTTTATATCCATTCATGAAACCTGCATTTTTCAAGATCTTTCTGTCGTGTTTCCTGATAGGAGCTTGTTCTTTTCAGGCAAAAGCGCAAGCTCCGCCGGTTACGCGCATCCTTTTTATTTTTGATGCCAGCTACAGCATGTGGGGTGACTGGCAAAGCGGAACTAAAATTGAAGTGGCAAAAAGGCTTCTCTGCGAATTTCTGGATACACTCAAAGCCGTTCCGAATCTGGAGATCGCTCTGCGCTGCTTTGGTCACCAGACGCCGCTTCAGCCTACGGTAGACTGCAAGGACACCAAACTTGAGGTGCCTTTTGGTCCCGCGCAGAAAAATGTAAAACTGATGATTAACCGGATGCAGACCATCCAGCCTACGGGAACAACGCCGATTGCTTATTCCCTGGGACAGGCCGCCGACGATTTCCCGGGTTCCTATGGAAGAAACGTGATTGTTCTGATTACCGACGGTGTTGAGGAATGCGATGGAGATCCCTGCGCGGTTTCACTCAAGCTTCAGCAAAAAGGAGTGATCCTGAAACCTTTTGTGCTTGGCATCGGTCTGGGCACCATGTTCGCCGATCTGATGGGATGCATCGGCAAGTTCTATGACATTTCGAGTGAAGGTAATTTCAAAGCTGTTCTGAACATGGTCGTCAGCGAGGCCATTAACCGCACCACGGTTCAGGTGAATCTTCTGGACATTTACAAAAAGCCTTCCGAAACCAATGTCGACATGACCTTTTATGATCAGGGAAGCGGCGAAATCAAGTATAACTATTTGCATACAATCAACAACCGGGGAAATCCGGATACCATCAATGTAAATCCAAACTCGCGATACCGTCTGGTCGTTCATACAATTCCTCCGGTAGAAAAAAGCAATATTGTTCTCACCGAAGGAAAACACAACACCATCATTCTCGATGCTGCCCAGGGATCGCTTGCACTGAAAATAAACAGCGAAACAACTCCCCGTCCGCTTCAGGCCATCCTCCGGAAAAAAGGAGAAAAAAACACCTTGCATGTCCAGGATTTCAGCCAGATCGAAAATTACCTGGTTGGAAAATACGATGTCGAGATTCTTTGCCTTCCCCGGATTATCAAGACCGATGTGGACATTTCACAAAGCAAGACAACAACGATAACCATACCGCAGTCGGGCATTCTGAGCATCCTGAAACAAACCGACGGATCCGGAAGCATTTATCTGGAAGACGGAAAGAAAATCATTTGGGTGTGTAATCTGAAAGACCGACTGAGCCAGGAAAACGTTGTACTTCAGCCCGGAGATTACAGACTTGAATTTCGTTCGAAAATGAATCAAAAATCAGAAAGCACACTGGAGCGGAAATTTAAAATCGAGTCTAATGCTTCTGTTACAATCAGACTTTAAAAAAACACAACAATACCTCAACGCGTCAACACTTCAACACATGAAATTCACATACACAGAAAAAAAGGATACCCGCTCGGGTTTCGGCGCCGGACTTCTTGAACTGGGCAAAACCCATCCCAATGTGGTGGCGTTATGTGCCGATCTTACCGGATCCCTGAAAATGGATGCGTTCCAAAAAGAATTTCCTGACCGTTTTTTCCAGGTGGGTATCGCCGAAGCCAATATGATCGGCCTTGCTGCCGGTCTGACAATCGGTGGTAAAATTCCTTTCACCGGTACATTTGCAAACTTCTCAACGGGCAGGGTTTATGATCAGATCCGTCAGTCGGTCGCTTATTCCGGAAAAAACGTAAAGATCTGCGCTTCCCATGCCGGATTAAGCCTGGGTGAAGACGGAGCCACACACCAGATTCTGGAAGATCTGGGTCTGATGAAAATGATTCCGCACATGACCGTGATCAACCCCTGCGATTACAACCAGACCAAAGCGGCAACGCTGGCCATTGCCGATTTTCACGGCCCTGTTTACCTCCGCTTTGGAAGACCCGTTGTGCCTAATTTTACACCGGCAAACCAGGTCTTTGTGATCGGAAAGGCCGTCCTGCTTCAGGAAGGAAGCGATGTCAGTATTTTTGCCACCGGACACCTTGTCTGGCAGGCTCTGGAAGCCGTCGAAGCCCTTGCGGCAAAGGGCATTTCTGCCGAAATCATCAATATTCATACTATTAAACCTTTGGACGAAGCAGCAGTCTTAGCATCTGTGGCTAAAACGGGTTGCGTCGTGACGGCTGAAGAACATCAGATGAATGGCGGATTGGGCGACAGTATTGCCCAGTTGCTGGCCCGCAAGAAGCCCCTGCCCCTGGAAATGGTAGCCGTAAAAGACAGTTTTGGCGAAAGCGGAACACCCGAGCAGCTCATGACCAAATATGGCCTGGATGCCGCCCATATTGTCCTTGCAGTGGAAAATGTATTGAGAAGAAAAATGTCGCATGTGAATTCATAGAAATTGCTTTTCTTTTGAATCCGTGTTGCCATTTCTAATGCATTCAAACAGGTTTTGGCCCGATATATGAAATGCTATTTATCTTTGTATTCCGGTCGCCTCTGTGATTTTATGCCAAACAGACCTCGGGAAAAATCTTAAAACGAAAAGAATCAGTCAATAAATGACCGAATACCCGGATGAGGATTTACTCGATCAGTTCAGGAATGAGAGCACAAGAAATATGGCTTTCAACCTGATTGTACGTAAATACCAGAGGCGGGTCTACTGGCATATCCGGCGTCTGGTTGTCGATCACGATGATGCGGATGATGTCACGCAAAACACATTCATCAAAGCCTGGAAAGGACTGGATGGATTCAAACAGGATTCCCAGCTATTCACCTGGCTCTACCGCATTGCAACCAATGAATCTTTTTCCTTTCTCAAACAGAAAAAAGCCAACCTGAATATTCCCCTGGATGATGTTTCATACGCAATTGCCATTTCAAAACAGGATGACAACTACTTTACAGGCGATGAGATCCAGAAGAAACTTCAAATGGCCATTCTGACCTTGCCCGAAAAACAACGCATCGTTTTCAACATGAAATACTTTGATGAAATGAAATATGAGGAAATGAGCCGGGTTTTGGATACCTCGGTAGGAGCTTTGAAAGCTTCGTATCACATTGCCGTCAAAAAAATCGAGGCTTTTGTTACCAAAGGGCAGGAAAAAGGTTAAATATGAGGCTTTTGGCCTTTTTTTCAGTCAAAAGCATGAAATTGTACAAAAATGAAGAAATTCTGAAGAAACGCTTAAACCTTTGCCATTTTCAGACATCAAAGCATTACAAATGAAAGCAAATAACCACATTGGCGATGAACAGGAAGACCTGAACGATCTCCCTTCTTTCCTTCCGGGGATAAGAAAGGAAGCGTTCTCTGCTGTTCCCGAAGGTTATTTTGAAAGCCTTTCCGATCGCATCCTGGACAAAATCGAAGATACCGAGCTTTTGGAAAGTGCCCCTGTTTTTTCTCAGATACCCAAAGTGGCTCCCCCGGCTGTTCCTGCCAATTATTTTGACGAACTCCCGGAAATGATTTTTTCGGAAATACGCTTGGACGAGATCCGGAAACAATCGGCTGAACCGGCTTATGCAAGCTATTTTGAACAATTGCACCTGGAGATAGAAAGCGCTGTCATTCTCGAAAAACTCCAGATTGGAAAAGAAGAACCCTTCGCCGTTGCTTCGGATTATTTCGACTGGCTGCCTTCAGTGATTCAGAACCGCATTCTGGAAAACAAAAAACAGGCCTTCTCCTGGACCTGGCTGCAGCAATTGCTTCTCCCCAAATTTATGGTCCCTTCTGCCCTGGCTTTTCTCATTCTCGTGTTCATAGGAATTCGCCTGACGGATGACAAACGTATGCCATCAAAAGATTCCGGAATATTTGCACTCAACCAAAAAGACAAAAAAGAGGTTCTTGACAACTTCGAATTGTTTGGCTTCGATGAAAATATTGTTTTGGACCATGTTTCTGCCTGCCGGACATCAACGGATGAGCCTCTTGTTCCCAATGACAAAGGAGCTGCCATTGATTACCTGATGGACAACAACATTGATATGAGTACTGTAGGTACTGAAAATTGATTCTGACAGAAAAATGCAGGGATGCCTTGCTCATCGAAAAAAGGCAATCCGTATTTCTTTCAGGATTTATTAATCGACAATTATATACGGATGAAACTGATTACTAAGTTTTTTACATTTTTATTGCTGATCTCCTGCTCTGCGGCCTGGGCTCAACCCCGGCAAGGGGCAAAAGAAAAAATCGAAGCTCTTAAAATTGCCTACATCACCACTGCCATAGATCTGACCGCTGCCGAAGCCCAGCAATTCTGGCCGGTTTACAATGAAGCCGAACAGAAAAGAAAAGACCTGCGCAGATCAAGGGCAGAAGAACGCAAAGGCGCCACACAGAACTTCCAGACCATGAGCGATAAAGAAGCCGAAGCGTTTATTGACAAGGAAATGGAATTCAAACAAAAAGATCTCGACATTCAAAAAGAACTGCACATCAAGCTTAAAAAGGTGCTAAGTGCTAAAAAAATCGCCAGGTTATACAAAGCAGAAGTGGATTTCCAACGCAAGGTTCTTCAGGATCTTGACGAGAGACCGGTGAAGGGCGGAAAATAAACAATCCTTATTTTTTAAACGCGGGCCCAGTCCATTCTGCATCCCATTATTTGTCCTGAATGTTTCGAAAATATTTACTCTTTCTTTTTCCTGCCCTGCTATTGACCCATGCCTGCATGGCAGAAGCTCCGCGCGATACCCTCGATCACCTGAATATCAAAGGAGCCAAACACTATTTCCTTTCTACCGTTTATCTGAATTATTACTCCACACCCACCGCTTCACTTTTGCCCGACGCGACGAAACCCAATCCGCTTGACAGCCGGTTGATGAATTACAGTTTTTCACAACTCAATGTCGGATACTATGTGCCCTTGCTGACAAAAGATTTCCGCAGCAAAGACAGCGTCCGGATTTCAAACTTCAGTTTCCTCACCACAGGAGATGTACTGGTCAGCACCCCCCATTTCAGCGGAATGCCCGACCACAATCTGTACAAAATGAGTTTTGGCTTCCGCGGAATCTACAACAACGGAAAAAATGATCTCTTCTTTTCAGACATTACCCCACTGCTCGAACAGGATACACGCAGCGTGCAGAATCCAACATTCAAACTGGCCTTCACACTTCTCTGGGACCACATGGTTGGCGATAACTTCAGCTTCCGGCTTGGGCTGACCCGCACCTTTATTTTTGGAAATCGTTATGTACTTCCTTATGTCGGATTCCGCATGGGAAGACTGGACAAGGTCAATCTCAGTGTGCAGTTTCCCCGAAACATTTCTTTGAACTTTCCGTTGGGAAGACTTTTCAAAGGAAGCGTATACATGAAACCCACCGGCGGTCTGTATACCTTCGCAAACTCTGACAGCATTTACAACGGATCAGACCAAACCCTCACATTCGGACAATGGTCGCTGCTCACCGGTTTGCGTCTGGATTGCAATCCCTCTAACACCCTCTCTTTCTTTCTCAGTTCAGGCATCACCCAATTCAACCTGATCTCTTTTGCCTCGCCCAGTTTCAATTCAGACAACATCACCACCCTCACCTCTTTCTACCAGAGCCATATCAAACCCGGAGCTTTCTTAAATTTCGGGATCACACTCCGATTCGGTCAGGCCAAACAATCCTACAGAAACAGAAATCTCTACGAGATGTTCGACATCAACAACAGCGTAGACCCCGGCGACAACAACGATGGCGCCGGAAACGGAAACATCCACCCTCCCGGAAACAAAAAAGATTACAAAAACATCAAATACAAAGACATCGAAGATCTGATGGATACTCAAGATCTGTATTGATTTCCTATTCATATTCCTGGCCTTTCCTATTGATATATTCTTCAGAAAAACGGTGAATATTCTTTTGCAGCACAGCCATTAGTGAGAAAATGCCAGCTTCGTTCTGGCAGTTGGGGCACGAAAAGAATTTTCGTGCTGAATGAAATCACACTCACTCTTTGGAACCATAGCAGTTGGCGCACAGAAAGAATTCCCTAACAATCCGTATAGGTGCGACCCCTCCGGGGTCGTAAATAAGAAGAAAGCCGTAATTTCCATAAACGTTCAACCCCTCTGGGGTCCTCAAATTGAGCTATTAAAGAAATAACCATGGAGGGTTTACATGTTTATAGAAAATAAATTCATTCATTATATTACGACCCCAGAGGGGTCGAACAAACGGTATCCTTTGTTTTAATAATGAGATCCAAATCGAGCGGATTGCTCCACAGGATTCATTTGGGGGCAATCCATGCACCCCAGCTGAGTAGAAAACAGCCCGCTTACAGTCTGATTCATTTCGTTTCATTCAATTTCCCTACTTTCGCATCCGTTGCCTGCTTCCTGATTTCACATCCAAAGCCTCCCCATGCTTCGAACAATCCAAACTCTTTTTGTAAAAACCTTTACAGATGCCGAACAGGAGTCGGCTGTAAAGACGCGCATGGGCGCAGCAAAAATTAACAAAAGACTTATCGTCATTTGCATACTCGTGGCTTTTGGCCTGAGCATGATCCGGTATTTCAGCGAGGTCGACTTCACAGCTAACTTCCTCCGTTCTCTGGGTGCCGGGCATGCTGCCGCCTCCTTTGAAGCGCTCATGTTTGCTTCTGCCAATGCACAACTCTGGCGGCTGGCCTGGTGGGCAGGACTCATTATCCTGTTTTATCTGATCATTCCTGCTCTGGTTATTCTGTTTTATTTCAAAGAAAAACTATCCGATTACGGATTGAAATTCAAAGGGGCATTCAAGGACATCCAATTGTATTTCATTATGCTTTGTGTGATGGTTCCCCTGGTATTGTTTTTTTCGACAACACGCAGCTTTCAGGCTCGCTATCCTTTCTATACGCTCCATGCCGGAGAATCCCTGTTTCCAAATTTCATGATCTGGGAATGCCTCTATTTTTTGCAGTTTTTTTCTCTCGAGTTCTTCTTCCGCGGATTCATGGTTCATGGATTAAAGAACCGTTTTGGCTTTTATTCTGTTTTTGTCATGACCATACCTTATTGCATGATCCATTTCGGCAAACCGTTGCCCGAAACCCTTGCAGCCATTATAGCCGGTATTGTGCTTGGCGTATTGAGCCTGAAGAGCCGTTCAATACTGCTTGGGGTGCTCATTCACTTCTCCGTAGCCATTTCGATGGATCTTTGTTCCCTTTGGCAAAAGGGGCTGCTCTGATTTTGCAAGGAATCACGCAGACCACGCCAAATCCACTGAAATTAGCAAAACAACGCTCAATATTCTTCAAAAAGACTTTGATATCTCTCTGATTTTTATACCTTTAGACAAGCAAAAAATTAACAAACCTTCTTCCATGAAAAAAATTGCAAGTCTTTGCCTTCTTGTGTTTATCGGGTCACACTCCTTTTTTGCACAATCAAAGAAGACCACCGCTACTACACCGCATCGTTTTACGCTTCCGGCCAATATCGGTATGGATGAATTCATTCCCAATAAGCTCGTTCTTAAAGTAAAGCCCGCTTTCCGAAATGCCTGTTCCCGGTATGGATTCAGCAATGCAGCCTTCAGCAATCTGCTGAACAGTGTCGGAGGCACTGAATTTGAAAGAGTGTTTCCTTTCACTCCCGCTCCAACCGAAGATTTCAATAAGAACGGTCAGCGAATGGAAGATCTTTCCCTGACCTACTCATTTAAGTATACCTCCGGACTTGGGATGGTGAAACTGATCAATATGTTCCTGGACCTGGGCCTGTTTGAATATGTAGAACCCATGCCATTGCCCAAGGTGACCCTGACGACAAACGACCCCAGCGCCACATCAAGCATTCAATGGCATCTGTTCAATATAAAAGCGGCAGGAACCGGAACAACAGGTTGGGACATCTCCAAAGGAGACTCAAGCATCGTCATTGGAATTACAGATACCGGCACGGAGCCTACGCATCCCGATCTGAACGGGAACATCAAACGCAACATGGCTGAAATACCCAACAATGGAATCGATGATGACGGCGACGGATACATCGACAATTACATGGGCTGGGACCTGGGAGTTGGAGACAACGACCCTACCTGGCAGGGAGATGCCCACGGTGTGCACGTTTCCGGTATTGCAGCCGCTGTTACGAACAATACAAAAGGAGTGGCCGGTGTTGGATTCAATTGCAAATTCCTACCCGTTAAAATCGCCGACGCTACCGGCGCCCTGACAAAATCCTACGAAGGAATTACCTATGCTGCCGATCATGGTGTAAAAATAATCAACTGTTCCTGGGGCGGTGCCTTTGGCGGTTCTTATGGACAAAGTGTGATCAATTATGCAACCATCAATAAAGACATCCTTGTTGTTGCCGCCTGTGGGAACAATGCGCTTGATCAGGACTTTTATCCTTCTTCCTTCAACGGAGTGCTGAGTGTTGCAGCGACAACCACAACAAACAACGCTGCCAGCTTCACGAATTACAATTTTGCTGTAGGGGTTAACGCTCCGGGCAACGGGATTTATTCCACCTACAGCATTGCCGGTGGCAGCTATACCAATCTGAGCGGAACCTCCATGGCTTCGCCTTGCGTTGCAGGTCTGTGTGCCATTGTAAGGAAATATTTCCCTACCTACAATGCCTATCAAACGGCTGCCAGGGTTAAACAAACAACCATCAATGATTATCCGGTAATGGCAGCGCAATATGCCGGAAAAATGGGAACAGGACTGGTCAATCTCTATGCCGCACTGACGAGCCCCGCCGGACCATGGGTGGATGATTCTGCCCGTCAGATTTCCGACCACAACGATGAATCCTTTATGGTTGGCGACACCCTCCGCATCGGCGCCACCTATGTCAATATGCTCAGCCCGACCACCAACCTGGTGGCTACGCTTTCTTCCACCTCCCCCTTTGTCAGCATACAAATGGCGTCTGTAAATATCGGGGTATTGGGAACCATGGCCAAGACAAACAATTACCTGAATCCATTTATGGTAAAACTCATTGGAGCCCCTGCCGTAAACCAGCGTGTGGATTTTGTCGTCACCTATACGGACGGGACCTACTCCTCGAAGAAGTATTTTACCGTATATATGAATGAAGACTACATCAACATCAACGTCAATGATGTTGCCACAACAATCACCAGTAAAAGCTTATATGGTTTTAACGACAACCCGGCTCAGACACAAGGGCTTGGATTCAATTATATGGGACAAGGCAACCTGATGTATGAAGGTGGATTGATGGTTGGTGTTTCCTCCACCAAAGTTTCGGATAACGTACGGGGCGTAACCACACCCAAAACCTCTTTCGTGGATATGCAAAGGGTCATGCAAATCATCCCCACGGTTGTTTCGAATTTTGATGCTTCGGGTATGTATACCGATGCCGGATCGACAACGCCGCTGCCGGTAAGAATTCTTCAAAAGGATTATGCTTACACATCAACCGGCAACCGGAAATTTGTAATCATTGAGTACTCCATTAAAAATACAGGCACGACAGCCCTGACCAGCCTCTATGCCGGAATATTCTGCGACTACGACATTACAGCTGCAACGGCTAGCAGCAACAAAGATGCATTTGATGCGACAAACCGAATGGGGTATGCCTGGTACACAGGAGCCAACGGATTGTATGCAGGAACCAAACTGCTTTCCCGTACAGCTCCGGTTGTACACTATGCCATAGACAATATAGCCGGCGGAGGAGGAGGAATTGATGTTTCCACATCTGCAGGATTCTCGGATGCAAACAAATACCTCACCCTTTCAACAAACCGCGCAACAGCCGGAGGCTCCGGAACCGGAAACGATATCATTGATGTGACCAGCAGCGGTCCCTTTACCGTTGCCGCAGGCGATTCCGTCCAGGTTGCTTTTGCACTCATCGGAGGAGACAATCTGGCTGACTTGCAGAATAGTGCAGTCAATGCCCAGACCATTTATGATGGGGTTGCCACCACGGTAAACGATTCACCTTCTCTGTTTGCGAAGCTGAATGCTTTCCCGAACCCGGCCACAGGAATTGCAACCGTTGCGATTACCACAACCGAAGACATGGCCGCGGACCTTAGCCTTTTTGACATTAACGGAAAAAGGATATTGGTCATGCACAACGGAGAACTTAAAGCCGGAGAACATCACTTCGAAATAAATCTTTCCGATCTTCCATCGGGCATTTATGCTTACAAACTAACATCCGAAAAAGGAAGCCTCAGCAGACGACTCGTTGTCACCAAATAATTAAACCAACAGCCGGATTCAGAAAAATCATGAAACAAAAATCCTTTCCCACTAGGGAAGGGATTTTTGTTTTTTTTATAAGACAAGTCCAGCCCATACATTGTCTCTTTTGTCTGAGTCATTTATAGCAATAGCGCAGCAACACGCTGATTCCGATCGTCCGGTTGTGACTGCCCGCCCGGGTAGCGGGACCGACAATAGTGTTTGGAAGAACCGGAGGACTTGGATTGTTGACATTTGAATTGTAACCCGGGCTTTCGGCGTTGGTCACGCTATAATCATAACGAAGCAGCAAATCGGCATACAACTGGCTGGTAATGCCGAAGCCAAAACCGGCCATAGCCACAAAACCGAAATCCGTGCTGGAATAGGCCGTCCTCTGGTCTTTTACAATGGCTTTCCCCTCTCTGTTTAAAAGTTCGGCAGAAGACAGAATACCCAATTGCGGACCCACTTTTGCGATTGCTCTCAGCCCGGGTCCAATCTGGGGAGTGTAACAAAACATCACAGGTATTTTATAATAATTTACCTTTTTGTAAAAATCCATAGAGAGAAACTGGTAATACTGTCCCTGCATCGAATAAATGGCATCCACTCCAATTCCAGTATTTTTGGTCAGCTCGTATTCATACATAAAACCGAAAGAGCCATTGATCGTTGATTCCGGATTGAAACGGCGGCTGTTGATATCGTCTTTATTTAACAGCCAACTCAGCTGCGGCGAACCTTCAATTCCCAACTGATACCCATACTGAGCAGAAATACAATTCGTCAGTCCCCAAAAAACCATCGTTGCCAGTGTCACAACACCTCTTGTATTTTTCATTTCCGTTCATATTATTTTCCATTTTTTTGATATTTCCTAATGAATACAAATTACAGGGAAATAAACCAGTTTCTAAATGATATGGATCAGAAGGCCCCGGTCTGAGGACTGAAAATGCAAAAAGCCGTCCGGGGTGAGTGGGACGGCTTTTGTTTTGTGCTATTCGGCGGTTCAGTTCTGCGCGTGCAGAGCGACCTTATTTCCTTCGGAATCAATGAAAAAAGCCATGTTCCCTATTTCCTTGCTGATTTCCGTTTTGGGCATAACAATTTTGCCTCCGGCTTTTTCGATCCGGTCAAGAACTGTCTGAATGGATGGATTGGCGTTCAAATAGATAACCGCTCCCTCTTTGGATGGTTTGTGCATGGTGCTTTGTACCAGTCCTCCTGAAGCTTTTCCGCTGTTCATTTCACCGGGGAATCCCACCATTTTCATACCCATCATTTCACCCATGTCCTGCATTTCTATTTTGAATATCGATTCATAGAATTTTTTTGCTCTTTTTATGTCTAGAGCCGGGATTTCAAACCAGTTTAAAGCATTTGTTGTTTTGTCCATGATGTTTTCTTTTTAAAATGAGTCTCTAATTTATGTCAATTCAACCGACCCTGCAAACAGGCAAGTTATCATCTTGTTAAATTTCGGTCTATATACTTAGGCTTAGTTTTTACCGTATTATTCGATTAGTCCGATGAGATCCATGAGTTTTTCCAGTTTTTTTCTCATTTCGGGGGGAGCACAATCGTAATTGTTGGCGATAATGGAGAAGGCAATCAGATCGCCGTTCTTTTTGGTTGCATAACCCGTATAACTGCGCACACGGGTGATGTACCCGCTCTTGGCCACTACATTGCCTGAATGTTCGGGAAGCGATTTGTAAAATGATTTGAAACAGGGTTCCTTGCTGACAATACGAAGCATGGAAACGAATTGCCGGGGAGTGATGGAATTCCATCGCGACAATCCGCAGCCGTCATTCATGTAAAGCCCTTTTATATCCACTCCTTTCGAAGCCCAGAAGGCCGTAACCGCATCGGTCCCCTGCGTTTCGTTTCCTGTCGCACTTCTACGCAGGGAAAGCGTTTTCAGAAACGATTCAGCATACAGATTCAAACTTTTTTTATTGGTCCAATAAACCAAGTCAGATAATTTCGGAGAATATTCCTGAACCAGGGTCTTTCGGTGTTTTTTCTTTTCCTTGTCAAATAAATAAGACTCTTTCACCGAAACAGGCATTTCGGTGATTTGCAGCCCCGACTTCCGGAGCATCGAATCGAGTTCAAACGCCAGATAAAAAGAAGGATCCGGCATGGCCCCGTCAACCTGATAATCTTTTCTGTTGGGCGGGATCATCCCTTCAGCATACCGCATATTGCTGTATGGGGCCCCATACAGATAGGCGTTGTCTTTCGTTCCACCCGATTTCACATGACTGGTCAAAACCATTCCGGGAATCGATGGATATATTTTCGAAATTTTTGCCGTGTCGCCTTCATTCCCGCTTTGATAAATTACGGTGTATAAATCATCCCTGTAATTCAGCCCGCTGGAACCGGCCCCGTAGTAGTTGCCCATATCTCCCCAGATCCAGGTATCCGGCACCACATGCTGGTCAAAAATTGTCGGGTCGGCAATAACGGCTCCCTCTATCTTACGTATTCCTTTGGTGACTATCAAAGCCGCCCACTTTTTAGTGAGTTGAATGGTGTCCTTCTCTTTGAGAAAATATTTGGATCCCAGGGAAGGGTCTCCGCATCCACGGATATAGAGGTTTCCGTAAAGTATTCCATTGAGCGAATCCAGCGTGCCGTCGTACTGGATTTTGGTTTCATAACGAAAATTTTCGCCAAGAAGACTTAGGGCAGCCGCAGTGGTCACAACTTTGAGTGAACTTGCCGGAACCAAACCCGTGGCGCTGTTGTATTCGGCCATGACAGAATCTTTGCGGATATCCAGAACACAAATGCCCCAGATGCCATGTATCAGATCCGGATCATCCTGCAGTTTGTAGATCTCCGCTTTTAAATTTTCGAGGGGACTCAGTTTTATATCCTGTGCAACACAGCAAAGGACCGGCATGATTAAAACAATGGCGAGAAGTATTTTTTTCATTCGGCCAATTTATCAATCGCCGCGGCCAGTTTCCGGTCTTTGTCTGTCACCGTGTTCCCTGCGTCGTGCGTACAGAGCCTAATGCTTACGGTATTGTATACATTTTTCCATTCGGGATGGTGGTTCATTTTTTCTGCCACCAGTGCCACTTGTGTCATAAAACCAAAGGCCGCTACAAAATCGCCGAACTTGAATTCACGCTCCAGGCAATTGTTTTCTTCTTTCCAGCTCATGATCTTTTTTTTTAAAATGCAGCATTAAAATCCGTCAGGCATCTTTCCGCTTGATGGAGCAACCGATGGATTTGGTGGTATTCGTTTTAACCACGCTTCCTTTAACAGTTGCATCAATGGCATCTTTCAGAAAATGCTCCTTTACAGTCGGTTCATCACGGGGACTGTCATCGATGGCTCCTTTGTATACAAGTGTGCCTTTTTGACCGAATAGAAATGTTTCCGGAGTATGGGTGGCTCCAAAAGCATTGGCAAGTTCAGAATTCTTATCCAGGACGTAATATCCGCTGAATTTCTTTTCTTCTTTGTATTTCTTCATGGCTTCAAACGAATCATCTCCATCACGCTGTCCTTCATTGGAGTTGATCACAACAACACCCATTTCATTTTTCAGGGCATACTCCGTAATTTCTTTAATGCGGCCTTCATTTTTAATCACAAAGGGACAAGTGTTGCAGGAGAAGATAACAAGCATTCCATTCTTCCCTTTGACTTCCTTCAGGCTGATTGATTTTCCGCTTACATCCGTCAGCTTCACTTCTGTTTTGGGGGCCGGCTTCCCGATTTCGAGGGAAGTGTAATCCGTAAAGGGTTTGAAAGCAAAACAGAAAAGAAGGATTATTGTTGCGGGCAGAAGATATCTGGTTTTCATTTTTTTCAGGTTTATCCAGTAAATATAACCAGATTTTCCTTACCCGAATAACAGAAAAGCAGGTT
Organism: Bacteroidota bacterium; assembly: GCA_003151415.1. Lineage (GTDB taxonomy): Bacteria > Bacteroidota > Bacteroidia > Palsa-965 > Palsa-965 > Palsa-965. The sequence goes on along the minus strand of PLXK01000235.1, from coordinate 5,515 downwards.
CAGTCGGGCAACCGCTCCCTGTAGAGAAATTTTGTCTGTCCCGATTCAAAAGGCCGGTAAATGTAGTACACGTATCCGTTCCGGGCTTTCAGGTGATTGGCATATTGATTGTTCAGGCGGTGTTCGGCCCTGATCTTTCCGGTGCCGGTATCGATTTGTTTGAGGATGTAAAAGCCTCCTTTTTGAAGTACCGCGTAAACAAGGCGTGTTGTCCGATCCTGAAGAAGCTGATGTTTCCATTCCTTCCAGTCTTTGGGATGGTGGTAATTGATTGGCAATGAATCGGTACACATCCCACTCCCATTAATCCGAAAAAGCTTGTCGGTATAATGATCGAAAATAAAAATCGTATCCCGGCAAACGAACAGCGGAGCATAAAGCGGTGTGTAATAAAGTGAATGCGGGAAACCGGTCATCTGTGCCGCTATGATCCGTTTGTCAATACCGGTTTGTATTTCCAGTTTGCGTGCTGTGAGCCGGTCGCGGGGTTTGAGAAAATCGAATTCTTCTTCATAGAGCTCCAGCAGATCTTTGTCTTTGATGAGCTTCAGTTTTTTAACGGTGCTATCGGGGATGTGGTAACTGAACCAGGAAAAAGCAGGGTAATTTCGGTAATAATTGCTGAACAGAATCGTCTCCTTCAGTGTATCGGCGCAAGGCATCATCTCTTTCCGAAACTGATCCACCGGCAAAGATGCAAGCACAATCTGATTTTCTTTGAATCTGACCCGGAAGATTTTCTCCTTGCAGATGACATTGATATAGCCCTGAAAATCTTTGTACAATTCAATCGCCTCCTCGGGTATATCTGCCGAGCTGATTACCTTCTGGTTCTCATCGGTAAGCTTCAACTGAGCCTTTTTCAGGTTTTTCTCAAAACACAAAAGCACAAATTGGTCACCATAGAATTCAAAATCCTCGACAAAATAATGCATAGTGCCAAATACGGTATCCACTTTCTGGGCATAAATGGTTGCCATGGGTGCAGCAATGGGTTTTACGACAAGACGGATATTCAGAACAAGGGTGTCCTTGTTACTCCGGGCCCAGTCAGAAAGATCCACTTGATGAACCTGAGTTTCGAAACCCAACAACCGAAATTCCAGGTTCATTTTCTCCAGTTTGGGACTCTTGAATGAATAATACCCTCCTTTCCAGGAAGCAGAAGAACGTGCACTTTCTTTGCAGGTGACAATTACCCCCTCTACACCCTGACCGGTTTCGGCATTGCTGATCTTTCCCTTGATGTATACAGGTGACTGGGCATTCAATCGGCCCGTGTGAACAAAAAAGAGAAACAAAAGGAATCTGGCAAACGGAAGTTTCATCAGGCTAACTTTAGAAAATGACGCACAGAGAAAGCAAATTTCATAAATTTAATCGGGATTCCGGTTTAATGTCCTGCCCGGGGAGCGGAGAAGTCTGTTTAACCGCTCTTTCAACCCGGGGTGATGAAGATTTATTCGAAAATAAACCTTATCTTCATTTAACACATGAAGGATTACTACAAAATACTCGGAATTGAGCCTGGAGCTGATCTGGAAAGCATCCGCAAAGCCTACCGGAACCAGGCCAAGATCTATCATCCGGACCTCAACAACAGTGCCCAGGCCAATGAATTTTTTATCCTTCTAAACGAAGCACACACTGTCCTTACAGACGAGGCTCAACGGATTGTTTATGATCAGCATTATTTAAGCAAAGAGCACAAAAAAGAGGAGGCCAAAAACTTTCATTACGATTGGAACAGCATGTACAACATGCAAAACCGCCCACGACAAAGACCTTCCATACCCGGACAAGTCATGCAATTTGCCTTTGGTCTCGAAATGTTTCTTGGTTTTACGGAAGCTCTTCTTGTCCTTGGGTATATCTTCCGCGGCCCTATCCATCCTGTTTATGGAGTCACGGGCATTCCGGGAATCCTGCTGGTGATTGATGGCTGGAAGGGAATTGTAGGCAGAAAAAGTGTCCTTGGAGGGATTGTTAAGGCGGTGAAACAACTGCGCTAAATTCCCGTCACCCGTGTCTGACACAGAAAAGTGCGGACAATTCAGATTTCCCCCGCTTTGGCAATTCATGTTCCCGGAGCCAAGCGGACAAAATGAAATGCCCGAATTCTGTCTATTGACCACTCGGCCAAGACATCTTTTTGTCTATATTCGCATCAATTTGATAAAAGGTCAGGATACCCGTTCCCATTATTAATCCTCAAAACATTAAGAGTATGTCATACGATCTGATTGTAATAGGCAGCGGACCCGGAGGGTATGTTGCAGCGATCCGGGCCTCACAGCTTGGAATGAAAGTTGCCGTGGTAGAACGCAGCGAACTCGGTGGAATTTGTCTGAACTGGGGATGTATTCCCACAAAAGCGCTTCTTAAAAGTGCACAGGTTTTCGAATATCTCAATCACGCAGCAGATTACGGCATCAAAGTGTCGGGAGGAGAAGTTGATTTCGGTGCCGTTGTCAAGCGTTCGCGTGATGTAGCCGATGGAATGAGCAAAGGCGTGACATTTCTGATGAAGAAAAACAAGATTGATGTCATCAAGGGTTTCGGTACCGTTAAGGCGGGCAAAAAAGTGGAAGTGAAGGATGATGCCGGAAAGTTAACGACTCTTGATGCAAAACATATCCTCATTGCTGTAGGTGCACGCTCGCGCCAGTTGCCCAATCTGACACAGGATGGAAAAAAGATTATCGGTTACCGTGAAGCGATGGTTCTTCCAAAGCAACCCAAGACGCTTGTCGTAGTGGGCTCGGGGGCCATAGGGGTGGAATTCGCTTATTTTTATGCAGCACTGGGTACAAAGGTAACAGTTGTTGAATTTCTTCCTTCTATTGTTCCTGTTGAGGATGACGATGTCTCCAAGCAACTTGAGCGTTCATTCAAAAAAACAGGCATTGATGTCATGACCTCATCATCTGTTGAATCTGTTGATACAAAAGGAGATGGCTGCAAGGTGAAAGTCAAAACAGCAAAAGGGGAAGAAATTATCCTCTCCTGCGACATTGTACTTTCTGCTGTAGGCATTCAGGCAAATCTGGAAGGAATGGGTCTGGAAGAAGTGGGTATTGCCACTGACAAAGGAAAAATCCTGACCAATCCTTACTACCAGACCAATATTCCCGGTTATTATGCAATCGGAGATTGTGTCGGCGGACAGGCCCTTGCTCACGTGGCCTCTGCAGAGGGCATCATCTGTGTTGAAAAAATTGCGGGACAAAACCCCGAAGCGTTGGACTACAACAACATTCCGGGTTGCACCTATTGTTCACCTGAAATCGCGTCTGTGGGTTATACCGAAAAAGCGGCCAGAGACAAAGGGTACGATGTCAAGGTTGGCAAATTCCCATTTTCCGCTTCGGGCAAGGCAAGTGCTGCCGGAGCAAAAGACGGTTTTGTAAAAGTGATTTTCGACGCCAAATATGGTGAATGGCTCGGCACGCACATGATCGGATATAATGTTACGGAAATCATTATTGAGACNNTGATTGGCGCCAACGTGACCGAAATGATTGCCGAAGTTGTTGCTGCCCGCAAGCTGGAATGCACAGGTCATGATATCGTTAAAACGGTTCATCCCCACCCTACCATGAGTGAAGCCATTATGGAAGCCGCCGCTGCTGCTTACGGTGAAGTGATTCATCTTTAATTAGAAAATATCCTCTGACGAAAAAGTCCTGCTTGTGAAAGCGGGACTTTTTCGTTAGAGGATAAAAAAATGCCATTTCTTAAACTTTATTTCGATTCCGTTTTCGTGTCCTTCTTTTTCAGCAATCTCCGAAGCAGAAAACTGTGTTTGGCGGCATCCATGTTTTGTTTGAATCCTCCGGCACCTTCCTGGATATTCAAAAGCGTTTTATCCATATTCTCCGAGAACGTGCTGTCCATAAACAACTTCCCAATGGTGCCTTTGCCTGCACGGATATTGTCCATAATGGCAGAAAGATCATCGGTGATGTTGGCGGAATTCTCTACGGTGACTTTCAGTTTATACAAAATCTCATCCAGGCTCACCGGCACAGATGTTGTAATCCTGTCACCGCTCTTTATCTCAGCTTGTCCGCCCGCACCGGCCGAAAGAACGATAATCTTATTGCCCATCAATCCGTCGGACCCGACACTGGCCCGGGCGTCTTTTTTGATAAATTTCCTGGCTTTTTCATCGATACTCAGATCAACCCTCACCGAAGAATCACTGACAATCTCAATGTTATCGACAACTCCCACATTAATTCCGTCGAAACGCACATTGTTGCCAATTTGCAATCCGCTGACATCCTTGAACACCCCGTTGACGTGAAAGGTGCTGTTAAAGAGTTGCTGTTTTTTTCCGACAAAATAGATCCCCACGATGAACATGAAAAGTCCGATGGAAACGAACAGACCCAATTTGATTTTACTCCCTGATTTGTTTTGCATACTGATTGTTTATTATTTTGATTGAAAAAATGAACGTACCCATTCGTCTTCAGACTTCTCCAGTTCCTCAAAGGTCCCTTCGGCAACGGAGGCACCGTCTTTCAAGACAATGACACGATTGGCTGTGATCCGGGCACACTCTATGTCGTGGGTAATCACGATGGAGGATGTCTTATTTTTCTTCTGCACATCCAGAATCAGTTTGCTGATTTCCCTGGAAGTAATCGGATCAAGACCTGTCGTCGGTTCATCATAAAGCATAATCTCGGGCTTTAGAATAAGTGTGCGGGCAAGCCCAACCCTTTTTCGCATACCGCCCGAAAGTTCCGAAGGCATTTTATCTATGGCTTCTTCCAGCCCGACATTTTTCAGGGCTTCGACAACCCTTTCATTTATCTGATCCGTGGACATCTCCTTCAAATCACTAAGCGGAAATTCAAGATTTTCCCTGACAGTCATTGAATCATAAAGAGCGGCACTTTGAAATAAAAAACCAACTTTCTTTCTCAGCTCGTTCAGTTCCCTGAGTTTCAAAGCAGACGCATCTTCACCCAAAACCATCAGTGTGCCGCTGTCAGCTTCGATCAGGCGAACGATGCATTTAATGAGAACCGATTTACCGCTACCTGATTTGCCAAGCACAACCAGGTTTTCTCCTTTATTAAGGATCAGGTTCATGTTCTTCAGGACACTTTTCTTGCCAAAGGAGACCGATAAATTCTCTATCTTCAGGATAACCTCTTCTGCAGGTTTCTTCTCTTCAGGCTCTTTTTCCGGATCTTGCAGTTCTGTTTTCATAGTGAATCATTTATACCGTTTCCGGCCTTTCGTGCACTGTCAGTTTGCCTGAATCAATAAAGCAGGCTGGTTATCTGAACAGCAATCATATCAACCACAAAGACGAGCAACGAGGCAATAACAACGGCTGTATTGGCAGCCTTTCCCACGCCTTCGGTTCCATTTTCTGAATTAAAGCCTTTGTAGCAACCGATCAGGCCGATAGCAAACCCGAAAAATATTGTTTTTACAAAGGCTGGAAAAATATCCGAGAAATCCAGTTTTTCAATGACCTGAGAAAAGAACAAAG
>PLXK01000223.1 GCA_003151415.1 Bacteroidota bacterium | reverse complement strand
GGCAGAATGAGTTGGCAATGGGCAACTTTCTCCGAAGGAGTCCCTTTGGGGTAATTGGCAATTAAAAAAGTTTGCAATTGGCAATTTGAAGTTTGCAGTGGGCAATTGGCAATTGGCAATGGAAGAAGAAGCTGGTGCTGCAGGGGCTCTTTGGGATCGTGGGCAGTTGGCAATTGGCAATGGCAGAATGAGTTGGCAATGAGCAACTTTCTCCGAAGGAGTCCCTTTGGGGTAATTGGCAATTAAAAAAATTTGCAATTTGCAATTGGCAATTTGAAGTTTGCAGTGGGCAATTGGCAATGGAAGAAGAAGTATTCTTTGTCTTTTATTTTTTTAATTTTTTTTGTCTTTTGTCTTTTGTCTTTTGCCAACTGCCAACTGATAATTGCCCACTGCAAACTGCCCACTGCCCACTGCCAACTGATAATTGCCCACTGCCCACTGCAAACCGCCAACTGAACAATCTTCAGAGTTCCGTATCCTTCCTGATTCCTCAGACTAGTAATAGGTCAGTCTCCTCACATCGGCAATGTGTTTGGCAAGACGCAATACCTGGCGGGTGTATCCGTATTCATTGTCGTACCAGACGTACAGAACAATGTTTTTTCCGTCCTTGCTGATGATGGTTGCCGGGCTGTCAAAAATGGATGCACATGGGTTTCCGGTGCAATCGCTGCTTACCAGTTCGTTGGAAGAGGAGAACTGAATCTGCTCAACGAGTTTGCCGTTTAAGGCGGCGTCGCGCATGATTTCATTGACTTCTTCTTTTGTCGTTTGTTTCTTGATTGTCAGGTTGAGAATGGCAAGAGAAACATCGGGGGTCGGTACGCGTACGGCGTTACCGGTTAATTTTCCGGCAAGTTCGGGAAGAACTTTGCCTACGGCTTTATCGGCACCGGTTTCGGTGATGACCATGTTCACAGCTGCTGATCTTCCGCGGCGGTGTTTGGGATGGTAGTTATCCAAAAGATTCTGGTCGTTTGTATAAGAGTGGATGGTTTCGATATGTCCTTTTTCAATGCCCAGTTTCTCCTGAATGACGGCCAGAACCGGAACGATGGCATTGGTGGTGCAGGAAGCCGCTGAAATGATCTGGTCATCGGCCTTGCATTCATCCTGATTCACCCCTTGCACAATATTCGGAATGTTTCCTTTACCCGGAGCTGTGAGCAGCACTTTGGCAATTCCTTTGGCAAGAAGATGTTTGCCCAAACCTTCGCGGTCGCGTGAAACACCGGTGTTGTCGATCAGAAGCGCATCGTTTATTCCGTAGGATGTATAGTCGATCGATTCGGGGTTGGGTGCGGAGATCATGTGGATGATGTGGCCGTTGACAATCAGACAGCGTTTGGCGACATCAGCGATGACGGTGCCCGGAAAAGGTCCGTGCACGGAATCTGTACGTAAGAGATCTGCGCGTTTGACAATATCTTCATCCGATTTGTCGCGGGTGACAATGGCACGCAGACGCAGCTGTTCACCTTTGCCGGCTTGTGTAATAAGTTCGCGGGCTGCAAGACGGCCGATACGTCCAAATCCGTAGAGAACAACATCTTTGGGCTTGAGGGCGAACTTTTCTTTTCCGATCAGAGCGCCCAGTTTGGAGGTGATGAATTCCTTGGCCGATTTCTTTTTCTCAAGATTCCATTCTGCTGCCAGTTTTCCGATATCAATCCGCGAAGGAACCACTTCCAGTTTATGAAGTTCGCGGGTCAGGGCGAGGGTATCGGTAATGTCGATGGCCTTTTTAACGATGTCTTTGGCATACTGATGCAGCGCCATGATTTCACTTGCGCTGCGGTCGATGAGCTGGTTGCGGAAGATGACCAGTTCCACGGATTTGTCATACCAGAGATGGCCCACAATTCCAATGAATTCGAGAGCAGCCATTTCCTGGTCGATCCAGTTTTTTCGTTCTGTTTCAAAGCTTGCTTTTCCGTGTGTTTTATCGATGCTTCCGATGCTCATGTTGTTTTGTTTTTGTAAGGTAACATTAGGTGCTGCAAAAGTAATTATTGTTTCCCTATATCCACCACGGGCAAGGGGGGAAAAAGAAAATTGACAGGATTGTTTTTCAAAAAAAACAGTTCTGATGTTTCTTGATGATAATCAGGATGATATGGCGATTGGGCACAAAAAGAAACCGCAGCGCCCCGGTTTTTTTCATTCCCGGGTTGTTGCGGTTGTTTCTTCTCTTAAGAAACCTCTGTTTACCCGAGATAAGACTTCAAAAGCTTGCTTCTTGAACTGTGACGCAGCCGGCGTATGGCCTTTTCCTTGATCTGTCTGACACGCTCGCGGGTGAGATCGAATTTGGCACCGATTTCCTCGAGTGTCAGTCCGTGAACCTCTCCAATGCCAAAAAACAGGCGGATGACATCCCTTTCGCGATCGGTGAGGGTGGATAAGGAGCGTTCAATTTCCCGCTGAAGCGATTCGTTCATCAGTGAATTGTCGGCCCTGGGCGAATCGGGATTGACCAATACATCCAGCAAGCTGTTGTCTTCTCCGTTCAAAAGAGGCGCATCCATAGACACGCTTCGTCCGGAAACCTTCATGGTGTCTGCCACTTTATCCATGGGCAATTCAAGATGGATGGACAATTCTTCGGCACTGGGTTCGCGTTCGAAGGTTTGTTCGAGTTTGGAATAGGCTTTGTTGATTTTATTCAGGGCCCCGACCTGGTTCAGCGGAAGACGAACGATACGCGATTGTTCGGCAAGCGCCTGAAGAATGGATTGCCGGATCCACCATACAGCATAGGAAATGAATTTGAAACCGCGTGTTTCATCAAACCGCCGGGCGGCCTTGATGAGTCCCAGGTTTCCTTCGTTGATCAGATCCGGAAGACTGAGTCCCTGGTTTTGATATTGTTTGGCCACGGAAACCACAAAACGAAGATTGGCTTTGGCCAGTTTTTCGAGTGCAGACTGATCTCCATCCCTGATTTTTTTGGCGAGAATGACTTCCTCCTCGGCTGTAATCAATTCCTCCCGCCCGATTTCCTGAAGATATTTATCCAGAGAAGCACTTTCCCGGTTGGTGATCGATTTGGTTATTTTTAGCTGTCTCATGGTATTTAGTATTTAACCGCATTTCAAAGACACGACAAAAGAAAAGAGAAGCAATACTGAACTGTGTCCTGAACTCTGTGGGTTCTACGGGATAAAAGCCCAGCGGTTTGGATTTAACGGTAAAAGGGAAAGAATGTGTTTTATTTCTTTGCCTTTTATCGGTTAAATCGATTTTTTAACGCGCGTCGGATGCAAAATTATTGGTAATTGCAGGAATACCAAATGCCGCTGAAATATTTTTTTAACTATTCTCTGAAGCATATAAAAACAACCCTGAAAGCTTAGTTTTCTGCGATTAATCCGGGTCCTGTGTTTGTTTATCAGAAATAAAAATGAACACCCTGGAAATAGCTTTCCCCCGGTTCTGAATACGGAACAGGGGGAAGCTATTTGGGGAATCAAATGCCAAAGGCGTAATACGCGCGCATGCCATTGGCATAAATGCCCTCGATCAGGATGCCTCCTTTTTTGTTTTCAAGGACAGATTTCAACTCTTCTTTTGAATTGACCTTTTTGTGATCGATGGTGGTGATGATGAAGCCTTCCTTGATGCCGGCGCTGCGCAGTTTGCCTGCATCAAGCTTGCTGACTTTCAGTCCGTTGTCAATACCCAGTTTGGATTTCTCTTCATCGGCAACCGTCTCAAAGGTGGCTCCCAGGGCCTTTGTCACTTCAACGGTTTCTTTTTCCACAACTTTGGTGTTGTTGTCCTTGTTTTTGAGGATAACGGCCAGGCTGGTTTCTGTGGATCCTCTTTTAACGGTCAGGGCCACTTTATCTCCCGGGCGGTAGCGGCTGATGAGTTCCTGAAGTTCCGAAACAGAGTTCACCGGGGCTGTACCTACCTTGGTAACAATATCACCGGCCTTGACACCGGCCATGGCTGCCGATCCGCCTTCGGTGATGCCGTTCACGTAGACGCCTTCGGTTTCGGAAATGTTTTTTTCCTTGGCCAGTTTGGAGTCTATATCCGAAATGGAAACACCCAGATAGGCTCTCTGAACGGTACCAAATTCCATCAGGTCGTTCACCACTTTTCTTGCCATATTCGAAGGAACCGCAAAAGCATAGCCGGTATAACTGCCCGTCTGCGATGCGATGGCTGTATTGATTCCGACCAGTTCTCCCTTTGTATTGACCAGAGCTCCGCCGCTGTTTCCTGGATTCACGGCGGCATCGGTCTGGATGAACGATTCAACGGCATTGACCCCGGCCTGCGGATCGTTGTCGATGATGTTGATGTTCCTTCCCTTTGCGCTCACAATTCCGGCAGTGACTGTGGAAGTCAGATTGAAAGNNCGAAAGGATTGCCCACTGCCAAAACCCATTCGCCAACGCGCAAATCATCGGAGTTTCCGTAGTTGACAAAGGGCAGTTTCTTTTCATCAATTTTCAAAACGGCGATGTCATAAGCAGGGTCTTTGCCGATGACTTTCGCTTCGTAGGTACGCTTGTCATTCAGGGTCACTTCAATTTTCTGGGCATGGTCAATCACGTGGTTGTTGGTCACGATATACCCATCGGATGCGATGATCACCCCCGAACCCGAAGCCTGCTGGGTCTGGGGCTGCTGTCCCTGAAGACCGCCCCCGTTAAAAAAGTTCTGAAAGGGATCGCGCGGGTCTCCAAAGAAAAGCTGATTCGTGTTTTGTGTTTCGATGACCGTTTTGACATGCACCACGGCATGGATCGTCATTTCGGCGGCGGTCCTGAAATCGCAGACCGATTCGGGCGGCCGGGTGTAAGGAAGGTTTACATATTTTACGCTTTGCGGGGATTCAACCAGGGAAGCCCCGTTGGCATTTTTGTTAAAGGCATAATTCAGGCCCAACGCAGAGGCTCCGCCAACTGCGGCAATGGCAAATACAGCAAGGAAACGTTTCATAGTGTTTTTTTTGGTTAGACAGAACACAAAATTAGTTTGTTTGTGCCGATGATGTCAAGTTAAACTTTGTTAAAGGCTTGGGTTCGGGCTATACCGCTTTGCTGAAAAAAAACAGGAAAAGAAATCCGGGTGATCCTGAACTTTTAAAACGCAATCCCTGCCGGCCTTTGTAAAGATTCAGTGTCTATAAAGACGCAATTTCCGGCCCTTTATTTCATGGAACAATTATTTTTAACAAGTTTTAACAGCGCCTGCTTTTTGCATAACTTTGAATCTGATTTTGCTGATAAAAAGATGTCGAATTTCAAAGATAAACTGCAGGTGTTCTTTTTGGGTTTACTCCTGGGTCTTCTCCTTGGCGGCGGTTTTTTTCTGTTTAAACTCGATCAGTATGTAAAGGAGTTGAGCATTTACAAATCATTTTCGCACAGCAAAGATCAGACCGCCGAACACATCAGCGATAAGGATGAGAAGAACAACGAAAAAATAAATTCGAAATACAAACCATTGCCGCATTCGGATCAGCCCCAGACCATGCAGCATACGGACAGCTTATCCAGTAAAAAAGCGAATTTCAAAGCTGCCGGTTCATCTGCCGATTCCTTGAAAAATACGGATTCGGTGTCATTTCAGGCCAGGCAGAATGAAGAGATTGTGCTCAGAAAAGATCTGCTTCTCAATTCGCGTTCCATCGAAATACTCAACATGAGTCCCGTTGCCAGCAATTCAACCCTGTCGAAAGATTCCCTTGCTGCTAAACTGGCAGGTGTAAGGGAGGAGCATCCGGCAAACAGCAGACAGTTTTGCAGTCTTGAATTCTGGACTTCACCCCTGAATTACAAAGGCTACAAAATGAACCGGAACAAAATCGTTCTTTACGGTTTCAATGGCTCCGAATCGCTCAAGGTGTATAAGCTGGATGAAGAAATATATCTTCAGGAGGGCTCCCAGGTGTTTCATCTGGACAATACCAATGAATTCCATCCCTATGACAAGGTCAGTTCAGAAGCGATTCTGTCCAAACTGAAATAGGTCATTTCTTTTGCCTGAGGTTAACCGTATAAGAACCAGAATAAATGACTTTATCTTTTGATAAATACCAGGGCAGTGGCAATGACTTTATCCTCATTGACAACCGGAAAGGTTTTTTTGACAAATCGGATTCTGCACAAATTGCCCGTTTGTGCAACCGCCGTTTTGGAATCGGTGCCGACGGGCTCATGCTTCTTGAACTTAAAACCGGGGCTGATTTCGAAATGATTTATTACAATTCCGACGGAAGGCTCAGCTCCATGTGTGGCAACGGAGGGCGTTGCATCATGGATTTTGCAAAAAGACTGGGTATCGTGGGCGAGCAGGCGGTCTTCCTGGCCGTGGATGGATTGCATGAAGCCATCGCAAAAGGGGGTACGGTCAGGCTGAAAATGAATGATGTAAAGGAAATAGAATCGGGACCGGATTATTTTTTCCTCGATACAGGTTCGCCGCATTTTGTAAAATATGTAAAGAGTCTGGACAGTTTTGATGTCACCGGTGAAGGGCGAATGATCCGCCGTTCGGCCCGTTTTCTGGAGCAGGGAACAAACGTGAATTTTGTTGAACAGCAAGCCGGATATTTGTCTGTAAGAACCTATGAAAGAGGAGTGGAAGACGAAACGCTTGCCTGTGGAACCGGTGTCACCGCTGCCGCCCTTGTGGCCGCCATGAAAGGGCCGGAAACAAAAAACGGATATGCGGATATCAAAACTCCGGGCGGAAATCTGAAAGTGTATTACAAACAAACCGGTCCCGCCTCATTCGAAAATATCTGGCTGGAAGGACCGGCAACTCCTGTTTTTCACGGGGAAATTGTACTTTAATCTGTGTTGGGGTGTTGAAGGAATTGAAATAAAATCTGTAAATCCATGCCCAAGCCAGGCCCCACACCCCAATACACCATTACTTGAAAAACTATTGTCTGAGAAATATCCGTGAACTCGAAGGCCTTCCCGATCAGGAGGCGGTTTATCTTGTCATCCTGCATGCCAAAAACATTCCCCCTCATATGGGACTGATGATTGGCGGTCTCTACAGTTCCCTTTCCATCAAAGGGAAAGATCTCGATGTGCCGGCAGCCGTGCTGATGAAAAACATCCGCCAGCGCAAGATCGTCAGTCTGTTTGTGAAACTGAATCTTCCGGCTTCACTGACGCTGAGCATACTCAACGAATGCTTCCGCAAGCAGATCGGTTTTTTTCCCCGGGTCGATATTGGCATTGCCACCTGCCTGAGTCCGATTCTTTTGTTTTTTAAACAAGCCTGTTGCGTGGAGACCGGCGGCATTGACTACCTGTATCAGCTATTGCCCCGCCTGGAAGAAGAAGGGTTAACCGGAAACACGGAATCGCTCTTTGCCTCAGAGCTGATCGAAGACGGCGAGTTTGAATTGCCATTTTATACCAAAGAAGAAATCTATCGCGGAATTGAACAGGTGAGAACCGAATATAAAAACTGATGCAAAACCTCAAAGGAGATAAAGTTTACCTGCGCGCCCTTGAACCTTCGGACATCGACGAAGTGTATCAGTGGGAAAACGATACGAGTATCTGGCACCTGAGCAATACAATTGCTCCTTATTCGCGTTTTGTGCTTGAGCAGTATCTGGCAGAAGCCCATCAGGATATCTTCACGGCCAAACAACTCCGGCTCGTGATTTGTCTTCCTTCTTCAAAACCCATTGGCTGCATCGACCTTTTTGATTTTGACCCTTTGCATCAGCGTGCCGGCATCGGTGTGCTCATCGCCGAAATGGCTGACCGCGGAAAAGGGTATGCATCAGAGGCTCTTTCGCTGCTCATCACCTATTGCAGGGATACGGTCCATCTTCACCAGCTGTATTGCAACATCACCGCCGGAAACGAGTCCAGTCTGAAACTCTTCTCGAATCTGGGTTTTGAAATCTGCGGTACAAAAAAACAATGGCTTCGCGATTCCAAAGGATGGACCGACGAGCTGATGCTGCAGGTCATTTTGTAATACCCCTTCATGCCTCTTCTCCGGGGCGTTTTCAGGCATCCGGACCGGATCCTGTCCTGCTTAAAACCACATCCTCTGCCTGCGGGCATAGCGCACAGGCCCTGACTGACACATGCTCTCCAGCTCTATTTAGGCCTGAAAATCGGGATTTGATAGGCCGTTTATTCCTTGGGAATTAACGAAATCATATTGCTTTCCAGAATGCATATTTAATTAACTTCACGTAAAATCCGGTCAGTCTGGCGTGTATGCAATTGTAAAAAACAGGAAAGTGATTTTGTACACCTTTCTTGTTTTTAATTTGCATGTGTTTGTTTAGCATGTCGTCTGTTCAGCCGGGCTTTCCCTGTTTTTTAAGATCAGTTTGCAACGGACAAAAAAATAAAAATGAAAAAAAATCTCTTTCTTGGTGCTTGCTTTGTTTTAGCAGGATTTGCAGGATATGCACAAACCCAGTTGTGGGGAATGACAGCTGCCGGAGGATCCTATGGTTCGGGTGTGATATTCAACACAGACGGTTCGGGAAACAATGAAACGATACGGCATGATTTTGTTGTGAATACCGAAGGAACCAATCCGTACTATACAAATTTGATACAGGCTTCCAACGGCAGGCTTTATGGCCTCACCGAAGAAGGCGGAACAAACGGTCTGGGAACTTTGTTTGAATATGACCCGCTTGCCGATGTGTACACAAAAAGATTTGATTTCGACGGTGCAGCCCATGGAAGCAACCCTTACGGATCTTTGATGCAGGCCTCCGATGGCAAGCTCTACGGCATGACTCTTTACGGAGGCGCTCTGGGCATGGGTGTCGTGTTTCAGTTTGACCCCATTGCTTTAAGCTGCAGCAACGTGTTTGATTTTGACGGCACGGCTCATGGAAGTTATCCTTCGGGTTCGCTGATCGAGGCATCGAACGGAAAACTCTATGGAATGACCCAACAGGGCGGGGCAAACGGGAATGGCGTTTTGTTTCAATTCGATCCTGTTCTTGCTTCCTGTACCAATGTGCTTGATTTCAGTTCCACTGCCAGCGGGCAAACTCCGTTTGGTTCCCTGATCCAGGCTTCGGATAGCAAGCTTTATGGAATGACCCAGGCCGGCGGAACCCAGGGCATGGGCGTTTTGTTTCAGTTCGATCCCGCCTCACTTGTCTTTATGAAACAAGTCGATTTTGACGGGGCCTCCAAAGGACAGTCGCCTTACGGATCTTTGATGCAGGCCTCCGATGGCAAGCTTTACGGAATGACTTACGAAGGAGGCACAAACAACAAAGGCGTTTTGTTTAACTACGATCCTCTGGCCGCTGTTTATACCAAGCAGCTTGATTTTGACGGCAAGAATAACGGAAGCTATCCCTATGGCTCGCTGATGGAGGCAAACGATGGCAAGCTGTATGCGATGACCTATTTTGGAGGGACCAACAGCATGGGCACTTTGTTTCAGTTTGATCTGCTCAGTTCCACTTTTTCCAAGTTACTTGATTTTGATGGCAAGACACACGGAAGTTATCCGTACGGATCGCTTCTGCAGGCCTCTGACGGAGCCTTCTATGGCCTGACTCAGGATGGCGGAATAAACCATGAGGGCATTTTGTTCCGCTACAAGCAGGCTTCCGCGGTTTTCGAAACGATTCGCGATTTTGATGTGGCTCCCGATGGCCATACTCCCAACGGGACTTTCATGGTGGCTTCTGACGGGAAATTTTATGGGATGACCAGACAGGGCGGGAAAAATGGTTTTGGAGTGCTGTTTCAATATGATGCGGCAACTTCTTCTTTTGTAAACAAATTCGATTTTGCCGACACCGCTTCCGGAAGTTACCCCAACGGATCATTGATTCAGGCATCGGATGGAATGCTTTACGGAATGACGCAGGCCGGAGGAATACATGGGATGGGTGTCTTGTTTCAATATGATCCGCAAACATCTGCATTCACCAAAAAAATTGATTTTGCAGGGGCTTCCAACGGACAATCTCCATATGGGTCTTTGATACAAGCCGCTGATGGGAAGCTGTATGGAATGACGTTTTACGGCGGTTCGGTTGGGAAAGGCGTTTTGTTTGTCTACGATCCGATCACTTCTGCGGTTTCCAGGCTGGTTGATTTTGACGGGGTAACCAATGGAAGTTATCCCTATGGTTCCCTGCTGCAGGCTTCAGATGGAATGCTCTATGGGATGACACAGCTGGGCGGCGCCTTCAGCCAGGGTGTTTTGTTTCAATACGATCCGGCAGGTTTAAGCTATGCGTCGAAAATCAATTTTTCGGGAGCATCAAACGGGAAATCGCCAAACGGCACGCTGATCCAGGCCACCGACGGGAAGCTCTATGGAACCACCCAGCAGGGCGGGGCAGGTGATATGGGCGTTTTGTTTCAGTTTGATCCGCTGTCAAACGCCTACACGAAACAATTTGATTTCGACGGAACCGCAAATGGGCAGTTTCCTTGCGGCAGTCTGATGCAGGCCGCCGATGGAACAATTTACGGCATGACCGTAGAGGGCGGAACCGCCAATTTGGGTGTTTTGTTTCAATACAATCCGGTATCTGTGGCAATGGTTAAAAAGACGGATTTTAACGGAGCTGCAGGAGCAATGCCTTACTTTTCCGGGCTTTTGGAAATAGCCATGACGATTCATTCGCCCATCACTCTTGCCAATGCATGTGCAGGCAATTCATTGAACATTCCGTTTGTCGTCAGCGGAACATATGACCCGGGCAATGTTTTTACGGCTGAACTCTCGGATGCGTCCGGCTCCTTTGCTTCGCCTGTGATTATTGGCACCCTTGCTTCGGCGGGTCCGGGAACAATCAATGCCGTTATTCCTGCACTGGCTGTCGCCGGCCCCGGATACAGGATCAGGATCGTCAGCAGCTCACCGGCTGTTACGGGCAGCACAAATGGCAGCAATATTTTCATTCATGGATTGCCCCTTGTCACGGCCACGGCCAGTTCAATGAATGTCTGTTCAGGAAGCAGCGTGACATTAACCGGAGGAGGCGCCGTTTCCTATGTGTGGTCGCCCGCCGAAACCGATGGTTTGGCTTTTGTTATTTCCTCTTCCAACACATTTACAGTAACGGGCACCGACATGAACAACTGCGTTAATTCGGCTTCCGTATCGGTTACCGTGAACACGCGGCCCGTGTCAACAATCACGACTTCCGGAGCTTCCATCACCTCAGATCAAGCGGGTGCTGTATACCAATGGCTGAATTGTGACCTGGCCATGCAAACAATTGCCGGTGCCGTCAATCAATCTTATTCTGCAACTGCAACCGGCAGCTATGCCGTAGCTGTTTCAGAAAACAATTGTACGGATACCTCGGTTTGCACAAACATCATTCTGACATCGATCGATGAGAAAAGTATAAACAAGAACGTCTTTCAGGTTTATCCCAATCCGAATAACGGAACGTTTAGTGTTCATGCAGCAGCCGAAGGAGATTGTCTTGTGATCAATGATTTGGGTCAGACCGTCCGCTCTTTTGTCTTTAACCTATCCAATGCATATTCAATGGATGTTTCAGATTTAAGCCCTGGCATCTATTTTATTGTTGGATACCACAAAGGAGAGATCGCCCGGCAAAAAATTGTCGTTGCCAAATAAAGCGCGTTAAACGGACCTCCGGAAATCAATCCATTTTCTTTCTGCTAAACAGAAAGCCCTTCGACTCATTTCTCATGCCCCTGCTTTCTTAGAATCTTCTAAGTGTTTTCGCGTATATTTTAAATTCTTTCAACAAAAAACAACAGAAAAATACGTTGCGGTTGTTTGTTTCAATAGCTTGACTTTATTTTGTGACGCGTATCCGGATAGCCTTTTACAACGGAATGAATGAAGGTTTTCGTCAAACGGGCAGGCCAATGAGCGCAGATTTTTACAAGCCCGGCTCTGTCTGTCATAAAACAAAAAAAGACTTTGCGGAATAAACAATCTGGTTTTAGAGTTGTGGTTTATCCAATCGGTATATAGGGTTACATAAACAAGGTACTGGTTTACACAAACAGAAGAGTGGTATACACCAACAAGGTACTGGATTACATAACCAGAGAAGTGGTTTACACAAGCAGAGTACTGGATTACAAAACCAGAGGACTGGTTTACTTAAAGCGAGTACAGATTTGCACAGGCAAAGGACTGATTTACACAATCAGAGGAGTGAATTACAAAATCTGAGAAGTGGTTTACACAATCAGAGGAGTGGTTTACACAACCAGAGAAGTGGATTGCATAACCAGAGGAGTGGTTTACACAAGCAGAGAAGTAGTTTACATAAACAGAGGAGTGAATTACACAATCAGGAGAATGGTTGACACAATGCCTTGAAAAAAGGGCCTGTGTGGTTTCTCTTGGTCCTGGTGAGTGAAGGGCTTCATAAAAAAGCAGGAAGAAAGAGTGGATGATGCCCGGTTTTCAAGAAACCCCGGTTACATATTTTGCATTTCCGGTTTGTATCAAAAAAGTAAATGCCGAAACACAGGATAAAGAAAGCGAAGGTCGTTCTGAAATTGTCGGAGTTGACGTTTCTTCAAATGATTGATTTCTCAAAGCACGTCATCTCTTCGATGAGCGGCAATGCTTATTTTCCGGCACCTTTGCCGGCACTGAACACAATCAGCACGAATATAGCCAATCTGGATGCTGCGGTCATGTTGGCAAATACCCGGACTCCGTCAGCCACGGCCGATAAGCATGCAAAAAGAAAACTTTTGCACGATTCCATGACCTCTTTGGGTTTTTATGTAGAAGCCATCGCCAACCAGGATCCGGCCAATGCCCTGACGATTATAACCAGTGCAGGAATGACTCCAAAGAAAGATCTTCCTCCAAAACCGTCCGGCTTCCGGCTTGTGCTGACCGGCGTTCCCGGTGAAGTGAAATTGCTCACCGACTGGGTGCGATTGGCAGGCTACAAATGGGAATACACAACAACTCCCGAGGACGAAACCAGCTGGATAGAGACAGACAGTATGAAAAGGGAACTTTTGCTCAGCGGATTAACCACCGGGCTTCGGTATTATTTCCGGGTAGCGGTTATTTTGCATACCTGCGGACCTTACAGCCAGGTCATCAATACCATCGTTCTCTGATGGCCTGTGTTTGCTGCTGATTGTTTTTCTCCAATATCAGAACAGACAACTGCCTTTGACTGAGAGCCAAAAGGAATTCCGTCTTTTTTCTTGCTGCCAGTTCAAGACAACAGTCCTTTTTGTCCTGGGCCATGTTCCTTACCCGGAAGTCAAGGGCTTTTGGTCAATTGGCCCCACCCCAGACAAGAATATCCTATATCAATTTCTTTATCAAATTCAGCAGGAAGCGCCTTTGTTGACTGCCTCGCCTCATCTTTTCCGGAAAAGCTTGCAATGCCATCCAGCATTGATAAAGCAGGGTGTTTCTGATGCCGGATAAAGGCACTCAATCCTCTTCTGCCTGCCCTTTGCATCCGACATCCCTTCACCCCGGTCCTGTCATAGTTTCTATGACAGGCATATCATTTTTCAAGCTACTGTTTGTTTTTTTTCTCCGGGCGATATTTGTCATAGAAATTAATCCAACACTCACTCAAGCAAACAGATTCAATAAGATAAACAAATACCGAAGGCCATGAAAACATCAGCGACACTCTTTTTTAGTCTTCTCATCTACATGATGAGTGCAGGCAACAATCAGCTTAAGCTCAGAATCAGCGGAAACGGACATTACGATGAAATAGCCGTAGCGTTTGATTCTGCCGGTACGACCAGTTACAACTCGAACCTGGATGCACGGAAACTCTTCAGCGGTGTTTCTTCCGTACCACAGTTGTATACCCAATGCAGTTCCACCGAGCCGCTGGCCGTTTATGCCATGCCCCTTTCAGCTCTGGATACAACCATCGATTTGAAAGCGCTGATCAATCAGCCCGGAACCTATACCTTGACCGGAACTGAAGTATGGGCTTTCCCTGCCGGGGAATCGATTTTGCTTGAGGACAGATCGACCGGGCATTGCTACAACCTGAGAAGCGGCCTGTCTTTCACGTTCACTATGCCCGTGATCACCCTGAATACGCCTTCTCCTTTTCTTATTCATTTTAAA
>PLXK01000107.1 GCA_003151415.1 Bacteroidota bacterium | reverse complement strand
TCACATGTTTATAGAAATATATGGGATTGTCATGTTCGACCCCGGACGGGGTCGCCTATTTATTCGGTTCCAGGTTGTCATAATCGTTTGATGCCTCCGGCACTTCAATAAATAATGAATCCGGAGGATTCACATGTTTATAGAAATATATGGAATTGTCATGTTCGACCCCGGACGGGGTCGCCTATTTATTCGGTTCCAGGTTGTCATAAACGTTCGATGCCTCCGGTACCTCAATAAATAATGAATCCGGAGGATTCACATGTTTATAGAAATATATGGGGTTGTCATGTTCGACCCCGGATGGGGTCGCCTATTTATTCGGTTCCAGGTTGTCATAAACGTTTGATGCCTCCGGCATGGCAACGTTTGCTGACTCCTTAAAAGAATTCACGTTTCTGCAGCAAATTCCAAAAACACAGAAACCATACTATCAAACAACACATGTTAATAAGTGCCCCACAATACCGGGATTCAAACTTCTATTATGGATAATTTTAGCGTACTAATTTCGTATTGCTTATAATGAACAAACTGAAGTGGTTCCTCTTTTTTGCTGTTTTCGCCCTTTTAACAGCCTTTATATCTCCGCTTGCCCATTCGGTGAAGACATCTTCGGGGAACAAGCAGGTGCCTGGTAGTGATCCTCCCTTTATATCGACAAAAGGCGAGCATTGGGTCGATTCTGTTTTCCATTCACTCAGTCCCGATCAGCGCATCGGACAGCTGTTCATGGTTGCTGCATATTCCAATTCGGATAAGGCGCATATCAAAGAGGTGAAAAAACTGATTGAGGAATCGGGCATCGGCGGACTCATCTTCTTCCAGGGCGGACCGATCCGTGAGGCCCGTTTAACAAATACCTATCAAAGTCTTTCCAAAGTTCCTTTGCTCGTTTCCATTGACGGTGAATGGGGACTGGCCATGCGTCTGGACAGTACTGTGCAGTATCCCAGGCAGATGACTCTTGGAGCGATTTTGGATGATTCGCTTATTTATTACATGGGAAGGGAAATTGCCCTGGAATGCAAACGCATCGGTATACAGGTGAACCTGGCCCCGGTTGCCGATGTCAACAACAACCCCAACAACCCGGTTATCAGCAACCGTTCTTTTGGCGAAAACAAATACAATGTGGCCCGAAAAGCCGCCATGTACATGAAAGGCATGCAGGATGCTGGGGTGATGGCCAATGCCAAACATTTTCCCGGCCATGGCGACACCGACAGCGATTCGCACAAAACACTTCCTGTCATCAACCAATGCGTGCAACGGATGGACACCCTCGAACTTTATCCCTTTCGCGAACTTATCAAACAGGGGCTGGGTAGCATCATGGTTGCGCATTTGTATGTGCCGTGTTACGACACAACCAAAAATACCGCATCCACTTTGTCCAAAAAGGTGGTGACTGATTTGCTGAAAGATACCATGGGTTTTAAAGGCCTGATTTTTACCGATGCACTGAACATGAAGGGGGTGGCCAAATTTTTTGAACCGGGTGTTGTCGATCTGAAAGCATTGCTGGCCGGAAATGACGTGCTGCTTTTTTCTGAAAATGTGCCAACGGCAATTGTGCAGATCAAGAAAGCCATTCAGGACAGCCTCATCACCCAGGATGAAATTGACCAGCGCTGCCGGAAAATTCTGTATGCCAAATACTGGTGCGGTCTCAGCAAGCTGCAGAAAATCAATACAAAAAATATCTGTGCCGATTTGAACAACAGCAAAGCCGATCTCATCAACAGAAAGCTGGCTGAGGCATCGGTAACACTTTTGAAAAATGACAACGATCTGATTCCTTTAAAACGACTGGACACCCTGAATATTGCTGTGGTTTCACTGGGTTATGAAACCGAGAATACCTACGAAAATATGCTTTCCAACTACACTACTGTGGCGCATTTTGGAATAGACAAAGACGCAAAGAGCAGTCTGGGCGATTCGCTTTTGAAAAAACTGGAAAGTTACAACACCGTCATTCTTTCGATCAACAACATGAACAACAATCCGAAAAAGGATTTCGGAATAACCGATCTTGTCAGACACCTCACCGATACGATCTGTTCGATGAAGAACAAACACATCATCGTTGATGTTTTTGCTAATCCTTACCTGCTTGGTTTGTTTCATGAACCCGAAAAAGCACAAGCTGTTCTCCTTTCTTATGAATGGTCGACTTACATTCAGGATGCTTCTGCCGAATTGATTTTTGGCGGCATTTCATCCAGAGGAATTATGCCGGTTTCCGCTTCCGATAAATTCAGGGCGGGTACGGGCATCCTTACAGGTCCTGCTATACGTTTTAAATATTCTGTTCCCGAAGAATTGGGAATTGATTCCAGAGCCTTAAGAAACATCGATTCTCTTGCGCTGAAAGGCATCAAAGGAAAAGCTTATCCGGGCTGTCAGGTTCTGGTGGCGAAAGACGGGGTGGTTTTTTACCGCAAATCGTTCGGATACCACACGTATGATAACAAACGAAAAGTAAAAAATGACGATTTGTACGACATTGCCTCGGTCACAAAAATACTGGCTTCGACTCCGGCAGTGATGAAACTGGTGGATGAGCACAAGCTGAGTTTGAATGATCAGCTTTCAGATCATCTTCCCGAGTTGAAAGGAACAAACAAAGAGCACATTGTTATCCGCGAAATGATGGCTCACCAGGCGGGACTTGAAGCCTGGATCCCTTTCTGGATGCACACAATGGATAAAGGAGAATACAAAAAAGGAATTTACAACACCGAAAGAAACGATTCCTTCCCGCTGAGGGTGGCCAAGAATTTATACATCAGCAAATCCTGGCCCGACACCATGTATCAGCAAATCATCAGGTCTCCGCTGGGTCCCTCTGGTAAATTCCTGTACAGCGATCTGGGGTATTATTTCATCAAACGCATTGTCGAACAAAAAAGGAATGAGCCCCTGAACAAATACATGGACAGTGCATTTTATAAACCACTGGGACTTTCAACGATGGGGTATATGCCCAGAAATCATTTTGATTTGAAACGCATTGTGCCTACCGAGAATGATACCCGGTTTCGCAAGCAGCAGATTTTGGGTGATGTGCACGATCAGGGAGCGGCCATGATGGGTGGAGTGGGAGGACATGCGGGTCTTTTTGCCGATGCCAATGATGTGGCGGTTCTCATGCAGCTCTATCTGAATGATGGCGTTTACGGAGGCAAGCGTTACATCGATTCATCCACCGTCGAAGAATTTATAAAATGTCAGTTTCGANNGTAGGCTTTGATAAACCCGAAACGGATCCACGCAAAGAAAGTCCGGTTTGCAATTGCGTATCCGGCCTGAGCTTTGGCCACCAGGGTTTTACCGGCACCATCACCTGGGCAGATCCGCTGACGGGTATCGTCTTTGTTTTCCTTTCCAACAGGGTCTTTCCCGATGCCGAGGATAACCGGTTGCTCAAGCAGGGCACAAGGACTGCGATGATGCGGGTAATTGGAGAAGCGGTGAAATAGGTATTGAGGTGTTGAGGCAGTGCTTGAGTGTTGTTGTGTATTATCTGCCAAACGGTTTCTCATTTCAACACCCCAATACATAAGTTTTCACTCTTTCTCCGCCCTGTTTCTCATTTCAATACCCCAACACCCCAACACCC
>PLXK01000081.1 GCA_003151415.1 Bacteroidota bacterium | reverse complement strand
ACTGGTGGTATTTGTAATCCCCGGTGATAAATATATCTGATTCAGAGGCAATTGCATCATTCAGCAAAAAACTCCCCGAACCTCCGCAAAGTGCCACCCTGGATATGGGTTTTCCAAGAAGCCGGGTGTGACGGATGCAGGCTGTTTTCAGGTCTGTTTTGAGCGATCGCAGAAAATCCATCTCCGGAACCGGTTTCTCAAGTTCTCCTGTAAGACCCGAACCCACCTCGGAATACTCATTTTCAAGCAGATAGCTATCATAGGCCACCTCCTCGTAGGGGTGATTCTTTTTCAAGGCCGAAAGGATCTGTCTTTCTTTTTGATTTTCATACACCACCTCCACCCGGGTTTCGTTTTCGTGATGCTGTTCACCCTTTTTTCCCACATACGGATGGGTGTCTTCCGAAGGTTTAAACGTTCCGATTCCCTGCAAATTGAAACTGCATTCGCCGTACTTCCCTATTTTTCCGGCACCGGCAGCAAACAAAGCATTGCGCAATTTTTCGGCTTTATCAACCGGCACAAAGGTGACCAGCTTTCGCAGCAAAGTTCTTTTGGGAGATAAAATGCGGATATTTTTTAATCCGATACGCTCAGCGATCCGGGCATTTACTCCGGCAATAACATTGTCCAGATTGGTGTGAATGGCATAGATCGCCATGTTGTTGCGGATGGCTTTGATCACCGTGCGTTCGATATAGTTTCTGCCGGTTATTTTTTTCAAACCCGAAAAAACAATGGGATGATGGGCAATGATCAGATTGCATTTTTTGCGAATGGCTTCATCAATCACTTCTTCTGTGCTGTCCAGACAGATCAGCACTCCGCTGAGTTCATCTGCCGCATTGCCTGTGAGCAATCCGGCATTGTCATAGGCTTCCTGATAAGCAAGCGGGGCAATCTCCTCGAGCCAGGTGGTGACTTCTTTTATCTGCATCTTTTCAGAAATAACGGTTTTCGTCACGAATATAACAAAAGCCCAAAGGTATTTGATACAGACACAAATTATCTCCTGTTTTCACACGATTTTTTTTGAATCGCCGAATACAAAACCGCAGGCGACCCATTTATTCTGAATCCCGGGATGGTTTTCTTTTGTAATTTCAGCCAATGAATTTTTTCCGGCTCCTGCTTCTGCCTTTTTCTTTGCTTTATTCTTTGATTCTGCAGATACGCAATGCTCTTTATGATACGGGAATGCTCAAGTCCTACCCGCCTGCCCTGCCGGTTATCTGCATCGGAAACCTGGCCCTGGGCGGCACCGGAAAAACACCCCACACCGAATACCTCATTCGCCTTTTGAAAGAGGAACAAAATCTGGCCACATTGAGCCGGGGATACGGACGGCAAACGAAAGGATTTCAGTATGTTTCCGAATTGTCCACGGTCAAGGAATCGGGTGATGAACCGCTGCAGTTCAAGAAAAAATTCAAAGACAAACTCGTTGTGGCGGTGGATGAGAACAGACAACACGGCATCGAACAACTTTGCCAGGATCATCCCGAACTCGATGTCATTTTGCTGGATGATGCCTTTCAGCACCGAAGCGTAAAACCCGGATTGAATATCCTGCTGACCTCTTACTCAAGGCCCTATTTCTCCGACTTTCTTTTGCCCGCCGGCAATCTTCGGGAACCCCGCTCGGGCTCGGCACGGGCCGATATGGTCATTGTCACCAAATGCCCCGAAAAACTTTCGGAACAGGAACAGGATGCCTTTCACAGGGCGATTCCAGGCAAGGTCATTTTCTTTTCTTCTATCCGATATGGAAAACTGATCGATTTAAAGGATGATACCGAAAGAGCCCTGCCAAAAGGAGATTGCAAAACACTGCTGCTGACCGGAATTGCTGATAATGAGCCCTTGAAGCACTATCTTCGCCAACATTCATCAGCACTGGAAGTGCTTGAATTCCCGGATCATCACGATTATTCTGAAGCCGACCTCATAAAATTGAGGCAGGTATTTGAGTCCATGTCAGAAAAAAATAATATTATTGTCACTACAGAAAAGGATGCCATGCGCCTCCGTCAACCCGAAAATCTTAATTTACTTCAAAACTTACCCATATATTATGTCCCAATCCACATTGAATTTAAAGGAGACGACTCATCTGAATTCCACAAACTCATCCACAGATATGTTAACGAAAATAAAAGGCGCAGCTGAATACATTCAGGCCAAGACAGGATTTAGTCCCGAAACGGGAATCATTCTCGGTACGGGTCTTGGCGGATTGGTGGATGAAATTGAAATTTCTTTTTCACTTCCTTACGAAAGTATCCCCCATTTCCCGGTATCGACCGTGGAAGGACATCATGGCAAACTGATTTTTGGCAAACTTGGAAACAAGAAAGTGGTTGCCATGCAGGGACGTTTTCACTATTACGAAGGTTACGACATGCATGAAGTCACTTTTCCGATTCGTGTCATGAAATCCCTTGGCATCAAGGAATTGTTTCTTTCCAATGCAAGCGGAGGCGTGAATCCGGGTTTTGAAATCGGCGACCTGATGATCATCAACGATCACATCAATCATTTCCCGACCAACCCGCTTATCGGTAAAAACATCAATGAACTCGGTCCGCGTTTTCCGGACATGAGCGAAGCCTATGATCTGAAATTGATTGAACGCGCAAAAGGCATTGCCCAAAAACTGGGCATCAAAGTACAGGAAGGCGTAT
>PLXK01000198.1:32692-33162 GCA_003151415.1 Bacteroidota bacterium | reverse complement strand
TAGCTATCGGGGGTGCTTGTTCTGTTTACGACAGGATGTTTCAAGTGGAAGGATTTCTTTCTTTCGCCTCTTTGAATGCAAGAAACATTTCATTGAAGCGCTCCGTTGCTTTCTTCATGAACTCCCCTTCAATTATTTTCTCGATGTGTTCCGGACCCTTCACTTCCCCTTCCGAAAATTTAAATGCCTGTTCCATCGGGCCGGCTTCGAGTTTGACAATGTATTTCTCGTTCATGTGAAAGACACTGATGCGGATGGAAGGGTGGGGGATTGTGGCTATAATTCTCATTGTTTTCTGATTGCTTGTTTAGCGCTATTTCACCAGGTCAGTCTGCAATTGGCAGTGGGCATTTTGTCAATTGCCAACTGCACATTAAAAATAGTTTGCAGTGCGTAGTGGACAGTTTGCAAGAAGAAACTCCTTCTGTGCAGGAAAAATAAAAAAAAACAAAAATCAAGGCCATTTGCAG
>PLXK01000198.1:0-32606 GCA_003151415.1 Bacteroidota bacterium | reverse complement strand
TCGTTTCCTGTACTTGCAAATTGCCAGTTTTCTCTTTGCCAATTTCCTTTGATTGCCAAAGCCAAAGCCAACTGCACTTCTTACAGCCTACCCCTGAAATTTATGTGCCGCCTCGATGTCGCCCATCTGTCCGTCGTCATTGAGTTTCTGAATGGCCTGAGAGAGCAGCAGGTAAGCGTCCAGTTGTTTGGCTTTCAAAATAGCGGCGGCTTTCTTGTCCCCGTTTATTGAATGAGCCGTCAGGGCCCAGAGCACCATTTTATTTTTCATAAGCCATTCGAACGCGTTTTTATCGCCCAGAACGGCATTGCCAAAAGCAGCGAGTTCAACATATTTGTTTTCCATGAGCCAGCGGATGGCGTCTTTCTTTCCTTTGATCAGGCTGGCCAGAACAACCAGTTCCCGGTCATTATGTTCGGCAAGCCAGTTGAAAGAACTTGTGTTTCCGAGCAGGCATTCAGCCAGTTTGCGGATGGACTCGGAGGAGTACGTTTTCATGTGAATGTAAATGGTTTTAAAGGTCACATGGAATACCCATGATCGCTATGCTTATTTGTGATTATTGAATCACGGGCATTTCATTTTGCCTTTTTCTTCTTTTTAACCGGAATCTTTCCAATGCGGTTATCTTGCTTCAGAATGAACTCGCATAACCGGAGTGCAGCGCTCTCGAAATCATCCGATTCTTCCGGCAAAAGCTGCCATTTGCTGCCGCTCTCTCCGAAGATACGAATCGAACGCATTGCCGGAAATTCTTTCTTCAAACCTTCGTGATGAACCGTGTCTGTGGCGATCCATACTCCGTTATCGGCATCTGAAGGATCTTTTTTTCGAAGTATGATCATTATTTTGTCGCCCAGGTAAACTGCGTGGCAACCAAACATCGGTTTCACTTCCGGAGAAGCAGCGGTGAGATAATCGAGGATGAAGTTGAAGGCAACGGTATTTTTCTTTTTCATTCAGCGCAAAATGGTTACTCAGAACAGATCTATCAAAGATAAGTATACCCGAATGAACTGCAGGAAGAGACACTAAGAAAAATAACTTATTTGCGCATGCGGCGCCGCACAACGACCACCAGAATAATCAGCAGGGCGGTGGCCTCGAAGTAAATCATGGATGGATAGAAATGAACAGATTGTGTGTACTGAAAATCATCGGCAAACACCGAAATGGAGGGTTCGTTGAAAACGTGTTTCAGTGTGGCTTCGCCTTTTACAAAGTTGAGTTCTGCAGGTATGCCGTCAATGATAAATGAAAAAATACCTGAACCTTCATTCAATCTGGGGTGATTGATATTTTTGAAACGGATGTGAATATCTGTCGGCTTGCCTTTCGAAACAAAGCTTGGTGTTTCCACAAGAATATCATCCTTCCCGATACGCTTGGAGGAGAATTTCATGTCTGCATTGCTTGTTCCGGCATCAGATTCTGAATGCGCAGGGGTTTGCAAAAAAAGAATCATCAATGCGATGAGGCAGAAGGAACAAAAGCTGAGTCTTTTCATGTTGGAATTGAAAGCACAAAGATAACATGCAGGTAATCAAGGCCGTATTTTTTAGATAAAGAGGGGGATTTGGAGGATGGAACTCTTCTTTTTTCAAACTAATGCTGCTGTGTTTTTTCAAACTCCACCCAAAAAAACAGCTCTGACTTTCGGCAGAGCTGTTTTTCAAGAAGGGTTTCTGAATAAATATTACATCGGAGGAGGCATTGGAGGAGGAACACTTCCAAAAATTCCGGATACTTCATTTACCTGGCCTGCGGCGAGCCATCCGGCCATTCCATTTTTCCAGATCAGAGTCTCGCGACTGAGCTGACCGCCCTGTGCCATTTGCATGAGTTGCTGTTCATTGAAAGGTCCGGATTGCTGACCGTTTACAGCCACAAAATACTGAACCGCCTGCGGCATCGGAGGAGGCATGTTCACCGGAGCCTGCTGCTGTTGTTGCTGTTGATTTCCCATCAGGGCATTTCCCATCATGTTGCCCATCATATTGCCCATACCCACGCCCATGCCCAGTCCCATACCCATTCCGGTTGTGCCCTGATTGGCAGCAACCACTTCAATGGATTTGGCAGCTTTCATCTGGGCCAGTTTATTGAGGTCAACCTTATTGAGCCTGCTGTATTCGAAGATTTCCTTTTTGAGTTCTTCGGGCATGCTGATGTTTTCGACAATAAACTTGGTCATGGTGATACCATAAGACACAAATTCGGTATTAAGTTTTTCGATTCCCAGTTTGCTGATTTCTTCCAGATTGCCGGCAAATTTTTCGATTGGCAGATTTCCCTGTCCAACAGCATCGGTGAATTTTGTAACAATAAGGCTTTTCAGCTGTCCGGTTACTTCATCAGTGGTGTATTCACCTTCAGTTCCTGAAACTTCTTTCAGGAAGGTTCCTGCATCGGTTATTTTGAAGGCAAAAGAACCGAAAGCCCGGAGTTCGATCATTCCGAAACGGTCGTCGCTCAGGGTGATGGGGTTTTTGGTTCCCCATTTCTGATCGATGAATTGTTTTGTATTTACAAAATACACATCGGCTTTGAAAGGGCTGTTGAATCCATATTTCCAACCTCTTAAGGTTGACATAATGGGCATGTTCTGGGTCTCGAGCGTATACATGCCCGGCTGATAAACATCGGCCAGTTTTCCTTCGTTGAGAAACACGGCAACCTGTGATTCGCGCACAGTTAGCTTGGCGCCCATTTTGATTTCGTTCTGGTAACGCGGAAAGCGCCAGACGATGGTGTCGGTGGAAGCATCCTGCCACTCGATAATATCAATGAATTCCTGTTTCAGTTTATCAAATAAGCCCATGGTGGTTTGTTTTTGATTGGTAAATGAGGATCAAAGCTAGCTTATTTTTATCTAAATGGCCTGGATTATTTTGAATTTCCTTCACCACAAAAGCCTTGATAGGGGTCGGTTTTCAGGCTTTGACAGATCCATATGGCATCGGTTTTAAACAAATCGGCTGAAAATGATTAAAATTGCCGGAATGAACAGACAGGTTATCATCATAGGCGGAGGAGCAGCCGGATTTTTTGCAGCGGTGAATCTGAAACGGATGGCCCCTTCGTGCGAGGTGACCCTGCTTGAAAAAGGCAATAAGCTGCTCTCGAAGGTCAGAGTTTCGGGGGGAGGGCGTTGCAACGTGACCCATGCCTGTTTCGAGGATTCTGTGCTGGTGCGCAACTATCCACGCGGGGCCAAGGCTTTGCGCGGGGCTTTCAGCAGATTCAGCACCACCGATACCGTCCGCTGGTTTGAAGAAAGAGGGGTGCCTCTGAAGACAGAAGAAGATGGAAGAATGTTTCCCCGATCGGATCAGTCGGCCAGTATTATTGATTGTCTGCTGGCCGAAGCGGATCTACTTGGAGTAAGGATCAAAATGGGGGCAGATGTTAAGAAAATAAGCAAACAGGAAGATGCTTACCTGATCCAGCTCGCCGGCGAAGGAAGTTTAGTGGCCGATAACCTGGTCATTGCAACAGGGGGCTTTCCCAAAAGCGAATCCTATGCCTGGCTCCGTGAACTGGGACACATAATTGTTCCTCCGGTGCCTTCCCTGTTCACGTTCAATGTGCCGGGAAGGGAAATAACCAAGCTCATGGGACTATCTGTACCCACAGCACTTGTTCGAATTGAAGGATCGCCGTTGTTTTCTTCGGGATCCCTGCTGATCACCCATTGGGGCTTTAGCGGACCGGCTATTCTGAAGCTATCGGCCTGGGCGGCCCGGGACTTGTATGAGCGGAATTACATCTTCAATATCAGGATTTCCTGGCTGGGTGAACTGAAAGAAGAGGAGGTCCGTCTGCGTTTTGCAGATGCCCGTGCCAATTGGAATATCCGCCTGGTCAGTGGTCATCCATTGTTCGCTTTGCCACGCAGGCTTTGGGAGCACCTTGTTTCAGAAGCTGGCATTAGCTCCGGGACAAAATGGGCCGATCTGTCAAAACAACAGATGAACAAGCTTACAGCGAACCTATTGAACGATATGTACGCTGTAAAGGGGAAAACCACATTCAAAGAAGAGTTTGTGACCTGTGGAGGGATTGACCTCTCGGAAGTTGATTTCCGGACCATGGAAAGCCGCCGGTGTAAAGGAATCTATTTTGCAGGCGAGGTTCTGGACATCGATGGAGTGACCGGAGGCTTTAATTTTCAATCGGCCTGGACAACCGGATGGATTGCCGCGCAAGCCATTGCGGCAGCAGAAGAGCGGGGATAAGAGACATTATTAATATGTAGTAATAATCTATGTTGTTAATAATGTATTCCTTAAATATGGAGGAATATGTTAAAATTAGTTGGTATTTGACAAATTAATATATCTTTGGGGGCCTATGAGATGGTTTTTCCCTCGCATTCTTCTTCTTTTACTCTTGCCCTGGTCCGTTCTGGCTCAGCAAACCACCGCCCCTAAGAAAAAAAAGAACCCCAAGCCGTTTTTGATGGTAGAGTCTGATCGTAAGACCTTTGAGCGGGGTGAATACTTTTTCAATGAAAAAAATTATGTTCTTGCCCTTCAGGAGTATAAAAAACTCGAAGTGGACTACCCGGATGAGGGCGTTGTTGTTTTCAGGATCGGTGTTTGCTACATCAACCTCAATGGAGATAAATCCAGGTCTCTGGATTACCTCATCAGGCTCAATCCCAGGAAATTCAAAAAAACGGATCTGCTGTTCTATCTGGCCAGGGCCAACCACCTGAATTATAATTTTGACCAGGCCATGCTTATGTATAGCCAGTACCTCAACTCCAGAAAAGGAAAGGGCAAGGATGAACTCATTGCCCATCTTATCCAGAACTGCCAAAGTGGAAAGGAACTGTATGCCAATCCGACCGCTGCAAAAATTGTGAATATTGGTCCGCCCGTCAATACAGAAGATGCCGAATATGGCCCGACTCTTTCTTCTGATGAATCGACTATGATTTTTACTTATTCCGGTCCCCGCAGTGCAGGAGGTTTGCAAAGTGAGCCGGGCGTGCCCAGTGAAGCCGGGCAATATTTCGAAGACATTTTTGAAACTCACAAAGACAGTGCTTCACACTGGACGCACCCTGAACCCATCAGTCAGATCAATACCAACGGGCCGGATGCCGCACTTTCGCTTTCGAATGACGGCCAGAAGCTTTTTATTTTTAAGAACACAACCGGTGAAGGCGGAGATATTTATCTGAGCAAACTGGAAGGAACGAACTGGACCGAACCCGAAAGGTTAAGGGGAGATGTGAACACCGATGCCTGGGAAGGAAGCGCCTCGCTTTCGGCTGATGAGCAAACACTTTATTTTTCAAGTGAAAGACCCGGAGGTTTCGGAGGACGTGATATTTATTCGGCCAAACTACAGCCCGACGGAAGCTGGTCGAATGTGAAAAACCTGGGTCCTAAAATCAATACCCAATACAACGATGATGCACCTGTGATTCATCCTGACGGAATCACCTTGTATTTTCAGTCGGAAGGACACAACAGCATGGGAGGAAACGATCTTTTTGTGGCGACATTAGTCAACGACACGACCTGGCAGGATGCAGTCAATCTTGGATATCCAATCAACACTCCTGATGATGATGTCTTCTTTTTTCCGGTGAGTGACGGAAACCGGGGTTATTATTCTTCAGGCAAAGCCGGCGGATTGGGACAACAGGATATCTACCTGGTCGAAGGTTTGGGAAGAAAGAGCCGCCTGGTGATGGTCAAGGGTGTTGTGACCATAGATGACAAACCCGTTGAAGCCGCCATTACCATCAGCGATGGAAAGAAAGGCACAGAACTTCTTCATCATTCCAATTCGGTTACTGGCAAATATCTGGTGAATTTACAACCCGACAATACATTTAAAATAAAATTCAAGGCGCAGGGGTTTGATGAACAGGTGAAAACACTCAATACCATGAAAGTGGATTCTTTTCTGGAATCGACCATTGATGTGCAGTTTTATACCGAAGGATACAAGGCTAAACTGAAGCGGATTCAGGATTCTCTGGGGTTGAAAAAAGACACGGCACAGATCAGGGGCGGGCAGAAAATGAGCCTGACAGACATGATTGCCAAGTATGGTGATGTTAAACTGGAAGATCTGGAATTCCGTGTTCAGATCGGAGCCTTCAGTCTGGGCGATGGTTTCAATTATTCTGCATTGCTGAAACTGGGCAAGCTGCAAAAAAACAAATCCGATGATGCCATTACCCGCTTCACAATCGGTCATTGCAGAACACTCAATGAGGTATACATCCTGAAGAAAAAAATAATCAGCGCCGGTATAAAAGATGCATTTGTAACCGCTGTTTATAAGAAAAAAAGGATGCTGCTCAAGGATCTGCTCTCCGACAATATTTACGAAAAGAAATAGTTTTTCGCCCTTTTTGCCTTCCCCTGCTTTTTAAATTACAGCGTTGGCTGGCCGTCTAGGAATGGAATTTTTCCTGCGTATAACTGAATTTGCTGATGATTTTTTGGAGCCCTTCTATGTCCCGGATGGCAATCTTTTTTCCCCGCTTTTCGATATAACCGTCTTTCTCAAATTCAGTCAGCTGCATCACCACCTGTTGCCGGGTGCTGCCGGCAGCACTGGCAATGTCTTCGCGTGAGAAAGGTACATTCAGTTCGTTGTGTCTGTTGACACCGAAGTTGTCATGAATAAGGAGCAATGTTTCTGCGATTTTACCCTGTATGTTCATCTGGGCAATATTCTTCATCCGGTTTTCCAGTTTGCGAAGCTCATGGGAATAATACATCATCAGGGCAATGGGAAATTTGGGATTGGCCAGGAACATTTCATTCAGAGTTTCATTCCGGATAAAGCAAATAAAGGAGTCTTCCATGGATACGGCGCTGATGGGGTATACATCATTTCCGATTCCCCGATGCCCGAGAATATGTCCGTCCACTGCAAAACGAACGATTTGTTCTTTGTTGTTCAGTCCGCTCGAAAAAACCTTCACCTTCCCTTTTTGAATGAAAAAGACTCCCCATACCTGAGAGCCCTCTTTGATGATATTCTGGCTTTTTCTGTAAAATGTCTGCGATTTCATGCGGTCGGCCTCAAGGATCCAATCCGTGGAACACAATTTGACAAAACAAATGGAGTTGAGGCAGGCATTGCAGCTTATCGTTTTCACAAAATCGGATTAGGGTCAGGCTTCAAAAATAAACAGACAGGGCAAAGCATGCTATGATTTATGTCATCTTTGGGGCTGACCTATTTTGTCGGTGATGCAATTCAATTGGGTTGGGTTGCATATTGCTCTGTTCCGTATTTTTTAATGAGTTCGAGCATCCCGTTTACATTGGTGATCACGATTCCGCTTCTGCCGGTTTTGGCAATGAGGTTTTCTTTTTGAAATTCACCGAGTTCCCGGCTTACCTGTTCGACCATCGCTCCGGTCATGTCGGCAATTTCCTGCCGGCTCAGACAAACGTTTAAGGTTCCATCTGCAGGATGGGTGCCGAACACATCCCGGATAAGCAAAAGGGCTTCAGCAACCTTTTCCCTGACATTCATCTGTGCAAGATATTTCATTCTGACCTCGGCCTTTTGCAATTCGAGGGAATAGAATTCCAGCATTTGATACGTGAGTTTTGGATTGTGCATATAGGCGTCATACATGGTGTCATTGTCTATGAAGCAAACAACCGTATCGCTTAAGGCAAAGGCGCTCACCGTGTACAGGTCATCACCCAGTCCGCGGTGTCCGAAAATTTGTCCGTCGGTGGCCATCCTTACAATCTGTTCCCGGTCATCTCCTCCATGGGCAATTATTTTTACTTTTCCATGTTGAATGAAATAGATACCGCCGACATAACCGCCTTCCCTGAATATACTGTCCTTTGCCTGGTGTTCGATCTGCACTCTCTTTAATCCAATCTTTGCCAGGTAATCCGGAGTGCAATGCCGTTTTATGAGACAGTCCTCATTGTTGCATTCCCTGCAGCTTACTTTCTTATTCATGGCAATGAAATTAATGATGGATAGATATGAGATCCGGCTGTTTGGTTCCCTTACGGGGCTTTCTGTTTGAAAAATCAGTATTAGCAAGACAGCCGATCAGCAGACAGACCCGGAAACAGTGCATCCGGGTCTGAAAGCCTGCGCGGCAGCGGGTTAAATGGCTTTTTTTGATTCTTGCATTGTGTTTTTTCAGATGTTAAAAGGAAATCCAGCGTTTGGTTATATTAAACCCGATCAGATATCTGCTCTGAGTGTAATCATTCTGATTGAACAAATTATTTGACTGAGGAAGAATACTCTGATAATTTCCAAGAAAGATCTGAAACGAGTGGGTGATGGTGACCACCTGAAGCCCGAAACTGATATTGGGATGCGGATTGTTTGTGGGGTGTTGTGTAAGAGGCTGGTCGTAATCCGCCATGACACCCAATGTGCCGGTAAACATATAGCTANNATTCCCATGAAAGCGATGGCGTAATGATCATTGTTCATCGTTGGCTTGATGCCTGCCTCTGCGCTCATGTAACCGGGTACATTGTTAAAGTAGGAAAGGCTCGGAGCTACCTGTACAGAGAAATCTTTCGTAATTTTTCGGGCAATGATCACCTGACTGAAGTAAGAATAGCGATCGTTGTCGGTTACGAAATTTCCTTTTTTAGGCAGTGTGGAAGCGGCCATGTTGCCATAAAAGGTAACGCTCACCGGAAAACCGCTGTTGGAGACAGCCTGTTTGATTATGGCATATTTGACATTGCCATCCCATTGCATGTTTTCCTTGCAAATTCCAATTCCAACCTGCAGGTTATCGACAGGGGTATAGTTTCCGCCAAGGCGCATGTTTGCAGGTGCAAAGAGCCCGTACATATCCGAGTAGCCGTTGTTGATTGTTCCAAAACGGTGCTGAATGGTAAACTCAAAGGTTTTTTTAAGCGGTACCATGACAGTTTGATTGTCAATGATCAGATTGCCTTTGAAGGTGTTTTTTACCCTGGGCACAATTTGATCCGGAGTCACCGTGCTGTCCCGCGGTGTTGCTGGTCCGCTTATGGCCAGAGAATCCTGAGCCCTGACAGGGGCTGGAGCCCAGAGGCAGCAGGTTACCATCAACTGGCAATTAACTAATGAACCTATGATTTTTGTTCGCGTTTTCATTTGATGTTTGATTAGTAGATTGTTTAATTGTTCTTTGCCCCTTGCTTAATCCAGGCCAGCACCAGATTGTTGATGTTGGAAGGGTTGCTGGTTTTTCCCATCGGCATGGCGGGGCTGAGCACTCCTGTAAGACGTTCGAAAAGAACGCTGCCTGAAGGGTTTGTCACATTGACAAAAACACCGCCGGTTAACAAAGAACTGTAGGCTTTATCGGCCATCAAATCCGGAGTGTGCCCCCCTGTTCCGTGGCAGCCGCTTAGCGCGCAGTTCGCCGTAAAAAGGGGGACCAGGTCTTTTGAAAAGGAAACGGTTTTGGTAACTACAACAGGCACGTCTTTGATTGTAAGTGTTGTGTCTTTTTCACAGCCCATGACAAACAACCCTCCCGCTGCAGCTGCTAGCATTATTATTTTTTTCATGGTGACAGATTTTTGAATATGAAGATCGTCCGGTTTTGAAAGTGCGCAAATTGTTTTGTTCTGAAATCAGATTCTGTAATTCGGGTGAATACCTGAACACACACGTTCTCGCCGGACAATCGTTATTTTTGAAAGTGCAGGGTAAGTCCGGCAACAATGGCGTGTTCGTTGTCAGCCCCGTCAAACATCACACCGATTCCGAAAGGCTGATCTTTGAGCAATGAAAAATCAACATCGTTTGCAGCATCGGTTGTTTTCAATGCACGACGCAGCATCAGTTTCCAGCTTGTTCCTGTATAAAAGGCATTTGCAGTAACATCGCCGCGGCTTCCTGTATAACTGCCCACAATGCTGCCCGGGATGCAATTGGGCCCGTCGCCGGTACCAACCTGTGTATAATTGGTTGATCCTCTTGGATCGATGGTTGTCGCGTTGGCCAAGGTAAGAACGCCATTGGAATCAACAGCGGTAACTCTTACTGCCTGACCTCCGGGAAGGGTATCCTTTAAAAGAATGGCGCTGTTTGAGTAAAAACCACTTGGAATGACCCAGATAGGAATGTTTTCTTTGGTGCTTTTTCCGGTTATTTTTACAGATTGTTTATTCGAGAACCCTCCGTCTGCAATGGGGGTAGGGCCATTGTTAATCTGAAGGTCATTGTGCACTTCGTTTTTGTCGAGTGTTCCACCGCCCCAGTCAATGTAACAATCGTTCGCCTGGTTTACGTTTGCAACCTGAAGCATGCGTGCTCTCCAAACGTCCAGCATTTCTGTCGGCCCGTTGGTGTACATGGAGCCGCCGGTGGTTGTGCCCGGTACGGTAATGGACCCGTTGGTATGACATGCGGCATAGCATGAAAGGGTATTGAACGAGGGGAAGGAATTGTTGATGTTAAACATGATGACAAACTGATCCTGGCCAAAGGAAGGTCTGTAGGAAACGCCATCTGAATTCAAAGCTGGAATTGTTGCTTCCTGTGCCCATAATTTGGTTGTTGGATTGTAATACCACTGTGCACTTTTCACCATTTTTTGGTCCGTGCTGAATTCAATCATGTAATAAATATTGGTGTTGTCATACACAGAACTCATCGTTACGTTTGTGGCATTTCCAATATACCCGCTGAAAGTTCCATTCCCGAGATCGGGCACCACAGCATGCACGTTGAGTTTTTTTGCGCCGCTCCAGATTGGATCCACGGTACCATCCCAGGCAGACCCGTTGACAGGTTGAAGCACAGGCCCTGCGCTGACTTTGGCAGAAAAGAGTGTGTCGCCCACTCCGGAAGTTGTTGGAGGGATTGCTGCTGTGGCAAGATTAAGAACTTCATCGTGTTTGGTGCAATTCGAAAGTCCGACTGCAAAGATTGCCCCGAGAAGGGGAACAGCTAGAAATTTATTTACGTTTTTCATGTGAGGTTGAGCTTTACGTGATTGTTAATATAAGTCGTCTGGTTGGTTCTTGATTTTGAGTTAAACATTTGCTGTTCTTAATTATACAAGCAGGCTGAAGGTCTGTCGGCTTCTGTTAAACAGGTTGGACTTCTTCATTGGCTTTGAAGCTTGCGCTTAAGAACGTTTTTTCATAGGTGCACGGTTAGTTGCTGATGGTTTTCTGTCTTGAACGGAATCTGTTATTTCCTTTTCCTTTCTGATGGTGCTGGTGTTTCTATTTTTTAGCGCAAAACTGGCGGGTGTAGTTTACCAGCAGCCAGCGCTGTTCTTCGGTCATTTCTTTTTTGAAGGAGGGCATGGGTTTGTTTCCTTCTGTAATTTTCCAAAAGATGGCCCCGTCGCTTTGTTTACCGAAATCTTCCTTGGTGAAATCGCCGACAGGTTTGTCCAGCTCTGCTGTTTTGGGCCCGTCACCCTTTCCTTTTTTGCCGTGGCAAATGGCGCAGGTTTTAATAAACAGATCTTTGCCGGCTGCAAGGTTTGCCTCGTTTTTGGCAACAGGGTTGGTGGTTTTGTCAGCGCTTGCGGGGGCCATCCATTTTCCATCCGATACTTTCAGGCTTGGGGTAAATGCGAGAAAAAGTGCTGATCCGCCAATCAGAATCAAGCCTGCGAAATTTATTTTTCCTGTTTTGCTGATGATCTTTTTCATAGGGTTTGTTTTTTAAGGTAAAGGTTAAGCATTGATCTTTTCGGTTTTGATTTTTCGGAGTTGGACAAAGATGTAGGCATAAATGCTCCAGACCCCGCCAAACAAAATGCATATGGTCAGAACAAGAGGCATTGGAGCAGAAGGTTCCCAGAGTGCCCTTGGAAAAGGGTTTTTGTCAACCGCAAGTACAGTTCCCCATTTTACCGGTGTTTCGGCGACAGCATTTCCAAACTGATCGTTGTCTTCCATTTTAACCACCACCGTAATGAGACCAGTGGCATCCCCGGCGAGTTTTTTGGGGTATGAAAATGAAGCTTCGCCTTTTTCATTGGTGCTTAAGGTGTATCCATCTCCTCCTGGCATGGTACCGAACATGCGCTGTACATAAAATTTAAGCTCCACCCCTTTAACCGGAACAGGCTTTCCGTCTTTATCTGTTTCAGTTACAAAAACTGTGGCGCGTCTGGCCGTATCGTCGGAATTCAGGAGGAGCTTCAGATCGACATCTTTCAGGTGAATTTTTTCTTCGGCATCCTGATACAAAGGATCATTCTCGATTCTTGCTACAATTGTAAAAGAATGATCTTCTTCAAGCGGGAGGTTATTGCTCAACGTCAGGGTGGCTTCTCCTTTCATATCCGTAGTGAGCGACTGAAGCAGTTTTTGTTCTTTGCCTTGTCCTGCATAGAAACCGACTCTGGCATTTTTGGCAGGAGCAAATTTGCGCTGCTCGTTTTTTGCCTTAATGAGTGCGACAGCAATTTTGCTTCCATCGGCTTTCTTGAAATAAGATAACCCGATGGTGGCTTCGCTTTTCTCCTTGACAGGTTCCTGTTCCTGGGTTTTTGCCACTCCGCAAACCAGAAGGGGCTTGGAGTCGTTTTGCGCGCCGGTGCTGCCCCCGAACAAAACGGTGAAGGTTGTTGCAAGAGCTATTCCTCTGAGGAAATGCATGCAATTGATAGTGCTCTTCGTTTTCATAATGTTTCGTTTAGGGATGCTGTTGGTGTTACTTGTCCGTTTTTCAGGGTGGCAATTCTGGCTAATTCTGTTTCATCGGTGATGACCCTTTCTTCCCTGATTTCGATGGCCACTTTCTTATCGTGATCCAGCTCGATTCCTTCGGCCACCTCCCAAACGGCCATCATCGGGAAGATTTTTGAAAAGAGGGTGATGACCAGGAATATACCTGCCAGACAGGCTGCCGTTACTGAAAACTCAACATAGTTTGGAAAATAGCTTGACCAGGCTGCCGGTACTTCCTGAATGGGCATAAAGGGGTGAAGAAGTGTGGGTACAACAATGAGATATCTTTTTACCCAGGCGCCGGCTGCAATAATGATACAGGTGACAACCAATGGTCCTATTTTTCGTCCCTTGGGGAAAGACATAATCAGAATAGGAAGCAGCACTGTTCCAAACTGACAGGTCCAGAATACTTTTGAATAACTTCCGTAAAACAAATCACTGAGCAAGTGGCCTTCTGCTGTTGCCATTTTATAGGCCGGTATCCAGTATTCATTCAGGTTGAGATAGGCGTATATCAGAGTCAGGGCAAGCACAACACGACCTATAAGATCAAAATGTCTGGGTGTAATGTATTTTTCAAGATGGTATAATTTCCTGAAAGCCGCCATGCCCAGGATGACGCAGGCAGAACCGGAGTAAAGCGCTCCTGCAACGAAGTAAGGACCAAATACGGTACTGTCCCAGCCCGGCCTCAGAGTCATAGCAAAAATGTAGCTGACCACGGTATGAACCGAAACGGCTACAGGGATGATGACAATGGTCATGATGTTCATCGTTTTTTCCAGCCTGTGCCATTGCGATTTTGTTCCTGTCCATCCGATGGCCATAAAAGTATAGAGCCATTTTTTGAATCTTTTGAAACGGGAATCGACAACTGTTAGCCGGTCCCTGCATAACGCCATATCGGGTATCATGGGCAGGAAGAGAAATACCGTACTGCCGGCGAAATAGGTGCAGATCGATATAATGTCCCAGATAAGAGGCGATTGGAGCCTGCCAAAAATAACGAGGTTGGCAATTCGGTCCGGACGTCCCAAATCGATGATGGGCTGAATACCACCGAAACAGAGAGAAACGAAGGTGAGCAGTTCGGCCGAGCGGGTAATGGGCCTTCTCCATTCCTGTTTTGTGATTCTCAGGATTGCTGAGACAAGCGTACCTGAGTGACTGATTCCGATGAAGAATACAAAAGTTGAAATGTAAAGACCCCAGGAAACATAATCGCGCATGGCTGTTACGCCCAACCCGTGACTGAGTTGGTGAATGAAACAATACAAGCCCCATCCGATTACCACCAGCAGTGCCCCCACCCAGATCTGGGTGGAACGGCCAAAGGTTCTTGTAGGGCGAAGACAGTCCTCCTCCAGAATGGCAATCTCTTTTTTTAAATCAAAGTTATCGTTAGTCATAAGTATAGGATTTGCTTTTGAGGAATTGATTTTCTGTTACATCTGCATGGCTCCGTTATCCATTCCGGGCATCTTTTTGCTTTTCTTGCCTTTTTCCGCATTCTTCACATCCGGAATCGGATATTTTCTGTTTTTAGGCGGCAGATAATACACGCGGGGTTCTGTTCCGAGTTCTTCCATGTGTCGGTATCCGGCATTGTCTTCCAATAGCTGGCCAAGTTTTACAGTGACACCTGACGCGTTTGTGACTGCATCTTCATTTTGGTCTCCGAAATAAATGGCATCCATTGGGCAACTGCTGACACAGGCCGGCATTTTGCCCTGCCGGAGCATATCCGGACAGAAATCACATTTTTCCACGGTTCCCATTCGGCGCGGGTAGCTCGATTCCGGTGAATAGGGGGCATCGCCGATTGCTGCAGTCTGTTTGGGATCCGGATGGCTCCAGTTAAAGAAGCGGGTTGAATACGGGCAGGCTGCCATACACATGCGGCAACCGATGCAACGTTCGTTATCGATAAGTACGATGCCATCCTGTCTTTTAAAAGTTGCATTCACAGGGCAAACCTTGGTGCAGGGAGGGTTGTCGCAATGAAAGCAGGGCTTAGGGAAAAAGTAAGGAGCCGTAGCGTCCGAATCTTTCATGGTAAACACCTTCATCCATTCCCGGTCTGATTCGGTAAAGTGCATGGCCTGGCAAGCTTCGGTGCATTTTTTGCACCCGTCGCATTTGCTTTCATCGATGACCATGACGAATTTTTTACCGGCAATACCTTTGCGGGCTTCATCATTGGTCACTGGTTTCGGATGAAATTCTTTCAGGTTGTCAGCACTTGCTTCGTAGACCTTGCCGTCAGGCGAAACGACTTTCACCTTTTCACCTGCAAAGACTCTGTTTAACCCGATGGCACCGGCGGCAAGAACACTTCCTCCAAGCAGACCTTTTTTGAGGAAATCCCGACGGTCGTTTTTGTTTTCTTTTTTGTTATCTTCTTGCATATAATTGGATTTTATTACACAACAAAACTAGGTGTGAGAATTAAATGGTTTTATGATATTGAATAGCTGAATTTGTCTTTTTTCGGACATTTTAAAGGGCCTGAACAATACACGGTTCCTGAGAATGGATACTAGCGGGGACGAAACAAGGAATGGAAGAGATAGAAAATAATTTGTAATCGGGTGATTAATACGCATACCGCACTTGTGAAATATTAAATAGTAAGGTGTGCAAAAGGAACAAACTCTGATCCAGTGAAACATGAGCAGAGTCATGCAGTGTCAGATCATTTCTCAGCTTATTTTTTTCACAAACTGTCAAATGAATTTTCATTAAATTATTTTTTAAAAAAAATGCATCTTCTTATTCTTTGCAGGTCCGTCGAAATGCCCCGTATCCTTTAATTAATCCGTACCTTTGATACTGAACCAAAAACAAAAAAAGCATGGAAAACACAGTTAAAATCACCATTCTCCCCAACGGACCGGCAATGATGGAAGGGAAAGTCAATATTGTTCATGCCGATGGAAAAGAAGAGATGAGGGAAGGGAAAACCATGCTGTGCAGATGCGGACACTCCAGGAATAAACCTTTCTGCGATGGGCAGCACAAGGCAAATGGCTTTTGCGGATAAATAAGTCTTTTGTTTGAAGTATTGAGTCTGATTCGAATCTTAAAAAACAGGTTATCATGAAAACAATTGTCTTTAAAGCAGGCAGCAGGGGGCATGCCGATCATGGCTGGCTCAATGCCTGGCACTCATTCAGCTTTGCTGAATACCACGATCCGCAGCGGGTGCATTTTGGACTGCTCCGTGTTTTGAACGATGATACGGTTGCTCCGGGTATGGGGTTTGGAACACATCCGCACGACAATATGGAGATCGTCACCATTCCTCTGGAAGGAGCGCTGGAACATAGCGACAGCACGGGCGGAAAAGGCGTCATTGGCAGCAACGAAGTGCAGGTTATGTCAGCAGGGTCCGGACTTCGTCATTCGGAATACAATCATTCCAAAACAGAACCCGTTAAACTGTTTCAAATCTGGGTATTTCCCAAAGTACGGAACATCAAACCGGGCTACGACCAGCGCTTGTTTTCTCCTGCAGACCGG
The DNA here is from genome assembly GCA_003151415.1 of Bacteroidota bacterium. GTDB lineage: Bacteria > Bacteroidota > Bacteroidia > Palsa-965 > Palsa-965 > Palsa-965. The sequence continues at coordinate 16,413 of PLXK01000198.1, read as the reverse complement.
GTCAACAAATGGCAGGCAATAGCCGGTGGCGCACTCGCCAAGGAGGCGCTGCAGATCAATCAGGATGCATATTTCTCTCTGGCAAATCTCGATGCCGGGAAATCGCTGGACTATACTCCCTATCTGAAAGACAATGGCGTTTTTCTGATGTGTATCAGCGGAAAAGCTGAGGTGGCCGGCGAAACGCTGGAGAGAAGGGATGCGGTAGGCATTACCGATCTGCAAAACCTATCTGTCAAGGCCTCTGAATATTCCGAGTTGCTGCTGATTGAAGTTCCCATGCAATAGGATTTAGGAGATGTTGAAAAACAAAAAAGTTCGGGTGTTTGCCCGAACTTTTTATTTTTTGTCTGTATCCCCAAAGCATAGTTCCGCGGAAATGACAATCGAAAACCGGCGCATTGAAATCAAAACCGCATCAGCTCTTCATACAATTCAAACATCGGCAGACCCATCACATTGAAATAGGTTCCTTCAATCCGTTTCACGCCGACCAGACCGATCCAGTCTTGCGCTCCATAGGATCCTGCCTTGTCAAATGGTTTGGAGTGCCGGATGTAGTGTTCAATTTCAGAATCGGAAAGGTCTTTGAAATAGACCTTGGTTTCGCCAAAGAAGCAGACTGTTTTTTTTAACGAGCTGAGACAGACTCCGGTGAAGACCTGATGCATTTTTCCAGATAATAACTTGAGCATTCTCACTGCATCGGCATGATTTTCCGGTTTGTTAAGTACCTGATCGCCGACCCAAACGACTGTGTCTGCAGTAATCACAAGTTCATTGGGTTTCAATTCATCGTGAAAAGCTTCAGCTTTTTTCCTGCAGAGATAGAGTGGGATTTCCTCAGCAACCAGTTCTGCCGGAAAGGATTCTTCCGTTTCTTTTGTTCTTGTTTCAAATTCCAGACCAAGTTCTTTCAGAAGAAATTGTCTTCGGGGAGATTTGGAAGCAAGAATAACGTGGTAATTATTGATTCGCATGAAGAACCTGCATGAGGAAATGGTTGTAAAGAAAAAGATAACAAATGCCGCTGAGCATGATCAGCTTGGCAAGCCCCCCCGCCACAGTAAAGTCTTTTTTCTTTTGCGCCGTAAACAGGCGAAGGGCAAGTACAAGAAAAGGAACCTGAAGGCCGGCAGTGAAATACCAGAAAGAATTCATCTCTCCTCTGGCAAATTGCTGGTATTGAATTCCGGCTAAAAGGGCCATAATCAGAAACGTGAGCGAAGCTGCAATTTTCTTTGAAAGCGATATGCCAAGAGCCACCGGTAAGGTATTGCACCCGTTTTCTTTGTCACCTTCGTAATCTTCAATATCCTTGATGATCTCTCTTAATAAAGTAACGGCAAATGCAAACAGAGAAAATATGGCTACAATGAAGAAAAGTGAATTCAGGTTTGTGTGGGTGATGAAGAAACAATGTCCGTTTTCACGAATTTGGAGAGGGAGTTCAAACAAAGCAACAATTAAAGGAACAAAAGCTGTGAGCATGGAAACAACCAGATTTCCAAGCAGAAACATGCGTTTCAAATTCGTGGAATAAAACCAAAGAAGCACGATGGTGATGGCATAGATAAAAGATCCGAAAAACAGGAAATTGTATTTCCAGGAAAGCCAGAGTCCGATGAGAAAGGCGATGACATTGATGACGATATGTGCGCCCATGGCCACCCGCCTGCGAATGCCTTTGTCAATAATCATCAAATCGGGTTTGTTGATGCGGTCGATTTTGACGTCGAAATAGTCATTGATGATGTAACCGGCAGCAGCCATCATCACCCAGCTGAGGGAAAGAAGAAAAAAATCGAAATCGCTCATGATGAAATGCAAACCATCGTCGGGCAAGGTCAGGCAGAATTGACTCAGCAGGCTCTCCATCCCGTTCAATCCGGGCCTGAGAATGCACCAGCGAACCATGTATTGCGTGAATGCAACAATCAACAGGTTAGGAAGGCGAATCAGTCTTAAAAATGCGGTTGCGGATTTCATATAGTAGACAAAGATATATGTTTCGTGTGAAACGCCGAATCTTTGAAAGAAGAGATTTGAGGCCTGTTCTTATGCCTTGAACCACTTTTCCTGGGCTTTTAACACCTGTTCAATGACATCCCGCACACAGCCTTCTCCGCCTTTTTTGGGCGATATGTAAAGGCACATGCTCCTGATTTCGGAAGCGGCATCGGCAGGGCAGGACCGGATTTTGCAGAGTTGCATGATCTCGTAATCGGGAAGGTCATCCCCCATAATGAGGATTTCGGAAGGATGAAGATCATAGGCAAGCAGGAACTCATCGAATGCATCTTTCTTGTTCAGTGCATTCAGGTACACGTCTTTGAGACCCAGTTCAATTAGTTTTTTGCGAAGGGATTCTGATTTTGTCCCGGTAATGATAGCCACTGGAAAACCCTTTCCAAGAGCCTGTTGCAAAGCGTATGCATCGCGGACATTCAGGGTTCGGACCATTTCTCCATCGGGCATGAGGGTCACTGATCCGTTGGTCATGACACCGTCTACATCAAAAACGAATGATTTTACAGTACTCAGCAACTCCTTGAAATTGATCATATGTTCTGGATGCTTTTACTGATGGAGGCATACAATTTTTGATACTCCTTTTCATCGGCAAGCATTTGCGCGTGCTTTTTAAGTATTTTATTGTCGGTTCTCAATGCGGGACCGGTTTGAGCCTTTGCAGGGCCTATTTCTGCAGCTTTAGATGCTGTTTCAAGGATAAGTGGAATGAGAAGGCGGAAAGGCAGTTTTTCTTTCATTAGCAAATTTTCCGCGATTGCATACATGTGATTGCTGAAATTGCCTGCAAAAACAGCTGCCAGATGAAGCCGTTTTCTCTGAGAAGAGCCGATAAAAGCAATTTCATGGCTTATTTTTTTTGCAAGCCCGGCAAGCATTTCTTTTCCCATCGGGCTGTTCGCTTCCAGGCACAAAGGAATCTGCTCCCAATCGGGTCTTCGTTGTTTGGAAAAAGTTTGGAGAGGGTAAAGCACCCCCCTGTTTACCGAGATGGATTTCAAGACATCCATCCCTACACTGCCGGAGGTATGCACTACCAGTTTGTTGCCGAGTCTTAATTTCTCAGCGATCACTTCTATTGCGTCGTCTTTCACGGCAATGATATACAGATCACTGTCTTTATTCACCTTGGTGAGCGAAGAAACGGCGCTGGAATTCAGTGTGTCCGCAAGATTTCGGGCATGCCGCATTGACGGACTGTAGACCTGTGCAATGTGAAATCCCTGTTGTTTCAGTTCGATTCCAAGTTGGGTGGCTACATTTCCGGAACCGAGAAGGACGATGGAAAGGGGAGATTTTGATTTTTTCATGGGTAGGAAAACGACTTATGGTTTTTTCTTTCCTTCACGCAATTTTTTCTGCCTTTCACGCATGGCAAGGATGGTGCCGGTAACCATGATCAGGCATCCGATCCATAAGACATTGATCCATGGAAAAATCATGGCTTCCATGACGATATAATCTCTTTTGTTTGATTTTTTTTCTGAAACATAAACATTTATTTTTCCACTTTGGGGATCCACTTTCCAGAAATTGAGTTTAAGTCCGAGCTCAGCAACGGTATCTTCTATCGGACGGCTTTCGTTGTTGCGGATGGTGAACACCGGTCCGGCAAAATATCTTTTCTTGTTGATGTCGGTCATGTGGAAACTGGCCTGAACGGCAAGCACGGAATCGGGCAGGTTGTATTTTTTTCTGTTAAAACGGGTGGTCAGCGAATCCAGTACGAGAATGCAATTGCTTGTAAAAATGGTGTCGTGGCGTGCAATCACCTTGTCCACCGGTGTTGTGTAATCTGAAGTGGTGACTTCCGATGGCTGCTCAACTTCTGCCATGGTTACATGTGTGTAAATGTCGCGAGTCAGAAAATGCTGTGTAGAGGGCTCGGGGACATTTCCCATACGATCGTTAAGCTGGACAAAAGGGCTCAATGTGAAATCGCTTTTGAATTTTCCGTCGGCTTGTTTGGTTAAATATTCAACGGCGAAGTAAATATAGATACCTTCTTTTTTTCGTCCATTGTAAGTCACAAAATACGGACCCATAGGTAAAGTGTCACCTTTTGTGAGTAGAATATTGCTTGAGCTGGAAAGAGATTTGTCGATGGAGCTTAAATCGCCGGAAACATTTCTGGAAATGATTTCCTGTTTTGAATTTGAAATCAGCGCACCAAGCAAGATCAGACCGAAGCCGATATGCGCAATGGAAGATCCCGATTTGGCTATTTTCCCTTTCGTTACTTTTCGCCAGTAATCGATGTTAGCCAGGATGGCAAACAGGGAACTGAAGAGCAGCAGTTCGTTGAGTACGAATTGAAGGTTGTTCCAGTTCGGCATGGCATACCCGATTAAAACGGTGAGCCCGGCCGAAACGAGCAAAGGAAGAATGAGTTTGCGTGCAAAATCTTTGAACGATGTGTCTTTGTACTTCAGGTATTGGCCAAACCCGACCAGCAATGCCACCAGAATAGCAAAGAGGGCCTGCCATTTGTTGTAAAAGGCTTTTGCATCACGTTCGGGCGCCAGTTTTCCGGAAGCAAAATTTGTCAGGCCTTTGTAATTGAACCAATGATCGAGTTTGGCATTCAGGCCGTTGATGGCTGAATGGATGAAGTCGATGTAGATGATTTTATTGAGTACCGGAAAAGAAGTATAGAGGATAACTTGAAAGGAAGCAATCAGCAAAACGAGAGCTCCGATGAACATCCAGAATTCACGTGTCCAGAGGTTTTCTTCTTTTTCATCTTTTGGAAAGAATTTGCGGTAACCGGCGATAAGCACAACAAGCGACAATATGGCAAAGGCAAAAACATAAGCAGTCTTAACGACCGTCAGATTGGCGAGAAGAAGAAACAACAAAGAAAATGCGGTATAAAAAATCTGCAGCCTTTTGTTCAGCACCAGCAAGGTAACACTCATCCATACGAAAAAGAGCATGTACAGCATCAGTTGCCCGGACATCCCCAGATCTGTAAATGCATGTACCGAAGTTGCGCCCAGAATTCCACTTCGTGTAAGGAAGGTGGAGTAAAGCACCAGAATGAAGGTGATGATGGTGAGAAAAAATGTGGTGAATAGGGAAATGTTCCTGTTCCTGTTGACCAGCATTACATGTCCGGCACCGACAAATGTCAGCCAGGGCACAAGTGAGGCGTTCTCTACAGGATCCCAGGCCCAGAATCCGCCAAAAGTCAAAGATTCGTAGGCCCATGCCCCCCCCATGAGAATTCCTGTTCCTAGAATCATGATACCGAAGAAAGTCCAGGGCAAGGCATGTTTCTGCCAGCTTGTGAGCCTTTTCTTCCAGAGTCCGGCAATGGCGTAGGCAAATGGAACGAGTGTGGAAGCAAAGCCAAGAAACAAAGTCGGGGGGTGAATGGTCATCCAGTAATTCTGAAGCAGCGGATTCAGTCCCATAGGGTTCTGAAACAACGGAAGCTTTTGGAGATAGTTGGTGATTTTGGTCCATGGCATACCAATATTCTCTGGCAATTCGCGCATGAGCAGGAAAGGATTGCTGCCCAGGTGATACGATCCGATGTAAATACCCAGAAGCATGGTTGAAAGAAATACCTGAACAAGAGCAAAGACCGTCATCACCGGAGCTTCCCATTCTTTAGAGGTGCGGATGAGTATATTGCCAAGGATGACATGCCAGAGCGTCCAAAGCAGGAAACTACCTTCCTGACCTTCCCAGAAACAGGAAAGAATATATTTCATAGGCATAATGCGGTTGCTGTGCCGCCATGCGTACTGGTATTCAAAATAATGATTGCTCAGCATGATGAAGAGCATGGTCATAATACCAAGAACGGCAAGGGAATGAATACGGAAAGCAAAACGACCGAGACGTTTCCAGGACTCGTCTTCAATTTCTTTTCTGGCTGTTACAAAATAAGCAACCGCCGAAAGCAGGGCGGCAGTGAAGGAGAGCACAAGAAAGAAATTACCCAGAGAGCCGACCCAGGAATGTTCCCCGATATAATTTATTTCCATATTGACATTTTAACCGGGGTGCGCATTGAGAAAATTATGCCTGATTGTGGATATTGTCTTGATTTTTCCGAACTGTCGAATTGTTATTGTTGGGAAGGCTTTCCGCCATCATTGTATTTGGATGGGCATTTCATCAGAATTTTGTTGGCATCAAATTCGTCAGTGCCCTTTGTTTTTCCGATAACAACGACTTGTTCAGACCTTTCAAAGTCCTGAGGTTTGTTTTCATGAAGAAATACTTTGCGTTCTGTCCCCTGATTATCGATCATATAAAAGGTAAAGAGATTCACATCCTTTTGGGGATTGTATACCATATCTTTGCTTTTGTCGAGTTTGCCAACGATGTGGAATTCAGAGCCCGGACTTTTGGATGATTCATTGAAGGAAGCATAGCTGCTGGTGCTGACCAGGGAGGAAGCAATGGTGCCGATGGCAAGGGCAATGATGACCAGTCCAATGATATGTGTCTTTTTCATGTGATTGTAATTTGTTTTTTTACCCTCATGGAGTATGTCCATGATATTGGCACATTCCTCTGATGGATGAACCAGGGCATTCGCATAATCTTTCTGTTAGCTTTGTTTGGTTCCCTTTCCGGCATTTATTTCCTTTTCCAGTTTCGAGACTTTCCGGTCAAGCATGGTCAGGTAGATGATCAACCCGGACAGAACGATTGCCGCCACACAGACCACGACATATATTTNNAAGTGAATCCGCCATTTCAGGAGCCTGATCCTGAGCAAAGGTTTGCAGACTGCTTAACAGAAAAAGGGCAATGAGGCTGAATCGGTTCATTTTATCAGTGTTTATCAAGGATGTCATTCCAGCTGGATTCTTTGTTGTGCATCTGCTCTTCAAGAAGAGCGAGCCTGATTCTTACATTCATGATCCAGACTCCGAGCAAGACCCATCCGAGAACAGCCGGATAGAAAACGAGTCGCATCTGGCTGCTTAAATCGTATTTGCTGAACCCGGGATTGCCTCCGTTTCCAGGATGCAGTGAATCTTCCATCCGGGGAAGGATCATGATGAAGACAATCATCATCACAAAGGCAAAAAGGCTATATACGGCTGCCAGACGGGCCCTTTTTTGTTCGTCTTCAACAGAACCGCGAAGTATGAAATAGGCAAAATAGATGAGCATTGTAATTGCGGCCCCGTTTAGTTTTGTATCCGAAGTCCACCATGTACCCCAAGTGTAGCGTGCCCAGAGCGACCCTGTGATGAGTCCAAGTATACCCATGGCCACACCTGTATGGGCAGCTTCCCGGGCTATGATATCGTAGCGCATTTCGTTTTTGTTCAGGTGCTTGATGCCATACACAACCGAAATAGCCAGAAGCGTCATCATTCCAAACCACATAGGCACGTGAAAATACAGATTCCGGATTGTTTCATTGAGAATCTCCCGTGCCGGAACGGGTCCAAGAAAGCCCAGTATCACCGTATAAAACAGGAGTACCGCAGCAAGTAATTTCCACCAGTTTTTCTGAATGTTCATGCGTGTCTTAGTCCTTCCAAAGATAAGGAAATAGTAGATAACTGAGAACCCCGGTAATGACATTAATAGCCAATACGATCAGCAGGTATTTATAGCTTATAGAGGTGTCAAGTCCGTCGATGGCATTTTTCGATATTTTGATAATGGTCATCAGCAAGGGTAAAAGCAATGGGAAACTAAGGACGGCCATCAGGGTAAAGCTGTTGTTTGTCCTTGAGGCGATGGCCGACATGGTGGTCAGGATGGCTGAAAACCCCATGCTTCCCAAAAGGGCGTCGGCAACAAAGAGCGGAATGTTTTGAATTGGATTTCCCCCCAGAAGAACCACATAAATCCCAAAACCGATCAGTGACAGCAAAAGCATCAACAGGGTATTGTAAATGATTTTAGCCACGATTACGGCCTCCGGGCTGGCAAGTGAATACAGGTAAATGAAACGGGCTTTTGAATCCTGCATAAAGCTTTTACTTACGGCATTTACCGAGGCGAACAAAAGGATGATCCAGAAAAGGGCATTCCAGGCGGCGGGCTGCGGAAGCGAACGGAAGCACATCTTGCAAACAAAAATCGTCGAAACGAGATACAAAACAATGCCATTTATGCTCTGTTTCTGACGGCTCTCAAGCAGGAATTCCTTATATAGCAATCGTTGAACCTCGTTGATCATTTGGAGTTGAAAGGGTAAAGATAGGCAAATGCTGAAAACCGGGAACAAGCGAATGGGATGACAAGAATCAGTTGATTTGAAAGCGTTGATCATGCAGGTTGAACCGCCGAACAACTTATAAAGCAATCAACTTGAAAAATGTACAAGCAAACTCTTCTTTTTTCTTCTTCGAAAAAAAAACAATGTAGAAATCCCTTCCATGAAATTGGAGGGTCAGGTATAGTCTTTACCCGTTTTCAGAGGTTTTGAATTTATAAATAAAGAAAAGAAAACAATCCCCGATTTTCATTACCTCGGGAGGGGAAAGCTGAAAAGAGTCTCCGATTTTCAATACTTCAGGCGGTGGGGTCTTTAAGCGTTTACCGATAGTCTTTTCCTGGGAAACAAGCCCTCGCCTATGGCCTCTTTCTTGTTTTTTTAGCGGAAAAATAACCCTGAAGCGGTTTGTAACCAACTTCAGGGTTTGATGTGAAATATCCATTTTAAGATATGATTTTTAAATCAAGCACCCGAACTTCGGTGACATTTCTTTGGATTCCGTTTCGATCCTGAAAACAATTGTGAACCAGTTTGCCTGTTACGCTTAATGCGGTGCCTTTTTTGAGCATTTTTTCGGCTCTTTCCGCATCTTCTGCCCAGGCGCTGAGTTTGTGCCACTGTGTTGTTTTGACGAGAATGCCTTTTTTGTTTTGATAATACTCTTCGGTAATGAGCGAGAGTTTGGCCAGCTTTCCGTTATGATGACGGAGGATTTCAGGATCCCTGCTGAGATGGCCCTGAAGCTCAACAGTGTTTTTATTTTCAGTCATGGTTTTAAGGTTTTATGATGACAGTTAAAAAGAAGAATTATTAATGAAAACATTTCGATTTTCGTAGAGTTAATAGGTTCGGTTTCAATACGACGTTTGACTTGCCGAAGATTGGCATAGCGGACCTGTTTTGTTTTTTAAGGCTAAAATATTGTTGCATTGGCCGGATAGAAGCCCATCGGGTTCTCCAATGAACCGGTTCACCAAAATCTTTCCTGAAGATTTCATAAGAATAGCCCTCGGGTTCATTGGGCTCTGGAATTCAGGTCTGCAGGGGACCAGAAACTCTCCGGAGTGGATGCTTAAGAGAATTTCTGGTGAGGCCATCAGCCAAATCGGATTTGTTTGCAAAACCAACTGAAATATTTATGGCGCCCGTCCCTGAAGATCAGGTAATCTGGGGTTTTTGAAGGGATACGCTGGATACCACCGAATGAATCCGTTTGCGAACATCATTTCATGGACTTCCTAGGTTGATGCGATGAGGCTCCCTTTCCGGTAAAAGAATTTATTTGTCTCCCGGTTTTGAAGAAAGCAGATGCAGTTCGCTGATCTGAACTTCGGTGATATAGCGTTTGCTACCGTCTTTATCCAGATAGTTGCGGGTAACCAGTTTGCCAAGGATAGCCACTTCGGCACCTTTTTTCAAATAGCGCTCCATGACTTCTGCATTCCTGCCCCAGGCTACAATATTGTGCCATTGTGTATCGGAGACTTTTTCTCCCTTGTCGTTTTTATAAAACTCTTTTGTTGCAAGGCTGACCTTGGCCAGTTTTTTCCCACCTTCGAAATCTTTTACTTCAGGATCCTTTCCCAGGTTCCCGATGAGTTGAACGTTGTTGCAGATTGTGCTCATGGTTTTTTTGTTTTTATGAATTGATTATGTCCTTTTTCTTCTGCCGGTTGGCAGAAATTTATTTTTTTGTCAATTTTGTCCTCTTCTTCAAGGCTGCCCGGCGCCGGGAGTTAATTGACAGGACAAAGATGCAGCGGGAAGGATAGATTAGTCGGTCATTAATCGTTTATATCCGCATCCAGTTATTTGTACGCGTTTGTAAATGACTAATCGGTTTTCAAAAACAAAATAAAATCATGGTGAAACATTGCACGGAATGCGGTGAACGTCTTTCAGGTAGGGCCGACAAAAAATTTTGTTCGGATTTGTGCCGCAATGCATACAATAACAGGCTCAACAGCAATGAAACGAATTATGTTCGCAATGTGAACAATGCCTTGCGCAAAAATCGAAGGATACTCCAGGAACTTCTTCCTGCGGAAGAGATAGCTAAATGTTCACGTTCCCGCTTGCTGGAATTGGGTTTTGACTTCAGTTTTTTTACCAGTACTTTCACTAACCGAAAGGGGGAGACATACTACTATTGTTATGAGTTTGGGTATCTCCGGCTGGAGAATGACTATTTTTGTCTGGTCCGGAAAAAGACGTTTGCCTAAGTGAACCGGCTTGTTTCAATCCTTGAAGCTCAAAATACTGGACGGAAATAAACTTTTAAACCGATAAGATTCTGAAAATACCGGGTCCATGAAAGAATATTACAGTTTGCTCATTATTCCTCCCCGGTCATTTTCTGAACAGGTTATGGGCCTGAAATCAACATTGCTTTCACGTCTTGGGGCTCCCTATTCCGGTAACAATGCCCCGGCACATCTGAGTATTTGTTCATTCTCAATGAAAGCCGGAAAATCAGAAGCCTTTGTTGACTGTATCACTTCAATTGTTCAAACCCTTCCTTTGCTGCAATTGAGAACTGGAAAAATTTCTTCATTTCCTTCCAGCGGTACACTTTTTATTTCCATAAGCGAACCCGAAATGTATACTGTTTTCCAAAATATCCTGGTTTTTGAATTGCGAACCCGTTTTCCGTCTCTTAAAAGAAGCATGTCCGTTCCTGCCAAACCACATATCACTCTTGGAAAAGGTTTTACTTCTGATGTGTTGAAGACTCTTGCCGAGGATATGAAAGAGGCTGTTCCCGAAGAGGATCTCATTATTCCGGAATTAAGACTGATGTTTAAAATGGACGGAAAGATGAAAGCACTTCATTCCTGGAAACTTAGGGAATGAATTTGCCTAACCGGCTTGCCTGATCTTTTTCAATTCTTTCAGAATTTTTGATCCCCTTGAAACAAATCCTTTGCTTGCTTGTGGCATTTGGCGTTCGATAAGCAGCCGAACCTCAGTGGTCAGGCCGGGTTCTGCTTTGCAAAGATTGAGCAGAACAGTCATGCTGAAAACCTTTACGGCTATGGGCTCTTCGATACTTTGGAGCATTCTGAAACAATGCTCTGCGGCCAGGCCTTGCAGGGAGGGTGGGATGGAGATAAACTGGAGAATACGAACTGTGTTTCTTTTGACCGCGTCGGGTAAACTGGGTTTCGAAAGGTTGACGATTATCCGTTTGAGCCACGGCCGAATGAGTTCTGGATGCCTCGTGGAGCAGACACTTACTGCCCAGGCGGCGCGTTGGGTAACCCGGTATTCATTTCCCAGGAAATTTCGCATGAGTTCCGAAAATCGTTGCTTGTCAGTTTCGATAAATGCGGCAATTCTGTTTGTTTGTTTTTTGGAATGTTCTTTCAGTAGCGCCAACCGGATATTCATGTTTCGGATTTTATGAAAAAATGTCAGAAAGAAATATTATTTTCGGTAAGAGACTACCGGAAAAGTAAAAGAAAAAAGGCTGCCCGTTTTATCGGGCAGCCTTTTTTACAGCATGAAGAATCGCTTATTGTGCAAACCAAACCGGAGTATTCAAAGGAATCACTTTCGCATTTGGGTTGCCGGTGAGTTCGCCCAATGGTGTTGGGAAACGCATCGGAATGAAAGAATAGGTAGCTCCCGGACGGATTTTCAAGTTGGGTAAACCTGTACGTCTGTAATCGGCATAGGCTTCCAGTGGCTGACCAAACATGGCTTTCCATTTCTCAGTCATTACTGTTCTTAAATTTGTATTTGCAGCTGTGTAAGTTGCCTGGGCTGCACCTGTGCTTGTTCCTGACGTAACATCCGAAACGCTGGCCATGATGGCCGTATTCAGCGTAGTAAAGGCAGTAGCATCACCAAGACGTACTTTCGCTTCAGCAAGAAGGAACTGAGACTCGGCGTAAGTAACAAGCGGAGTGGAAAGGTCAGAATTCGCATTAACCAGGTAGGGACCAATATTGGATCCACCTACAAGGGTACCAAAAGGATTTCCTGTTGCAGAACCAACACCGGTGGTGTCGAAATACCAGGGAGTGCGTGGATCAGCCATGTTACCCAAAGAGTCAACCAGGGTAGAGCAGGCAGTCAGATATCCGCCGCGTCCTGACTGGAAAGCTGCCCACTGGTTGGGATCGGAAGATCCGTTGTGAACCGTTTTGCAGTTGTCTGTATTGGAAGTAAATCCGTTTGCCAGGTCAGCTACCACATTGTTGGCAGAACCCGTTGGATTGCTTTTGCTCAGCAAGTTATGAAAACGCGCTTTCAGTACCCAGGCGGTTTTGGTCCAGGCAGCCATGTTGCCACTGAAAATCAGATCGTCACCGGCAGGCACGGTCTGATTTTGTGTTGGTGTTTTTGCAAAATCAGCGATTGCCATATCCAATTGAGTCTGGATGGCCGCGATAACATCCACCTGCGCATCGTAATGCGGGGGAGCAATGTTGTTCTCAAAGTTGAAAGCTTCCTTGTAAGGAACATCGCCCCAGCACTGAGTGGCTATGCCCAGATTGATCGCCATGTTGACGCGGGCAATTCCACCGTAATAAGGGAAGTTTGCTTCAAACTGGTCATACAACAACTTCGAATTTTTCATGGCTCCCACGTATAAACCGGGCCAGTAGTTGTCCATGTCGCTCGCCAGAAGGATATACAAATCGTAAGCTGTATACTGGGCATTGGTACCTGAATTGTGCTGTACCATGATCGAAGCGATACGGGCCATTCCTCCTTCGTAATTCATGAATGTATTTGCTTCAACACCAGTGAGCATAACACTTGGAATTACTTTCAAAGGAGCATTGGGGTTGACATAGAGGTCGTCGCCCTTCCTGCAGGAAGAGAAGGCTCCGATCACCAGTGCGAGTATTAATATGGTTTTTGTTTTCATGTTTTTCTTTTGTTTTTTGTTCAGATCCGTGGATTAGAAACCTACTTTAAAGTTCAGGACGTAAGATTTAGTGCTTGGGTTGTTGAAATAATCCCAACCGTTGATGTTTGAACCTGCGCCAGTAAGACTGGTTTCAGGATCCACACCGCTGTATTTTGTGAACAGCAGCAGGTTACGTGCACTTGCACCAATTTCCACAAACTGAAGGAAGCTCTTTTTCTCAGGAGTGCTGATGTTGATGTGGTAGCTTACATTCACCGAACGCAGACGAACCCAGCCACCGTTTTCGATGACTTGTTCTGCAGCACCGTTCTGACCTACATAATCCTGAAAGTATTGCTGAGCGGTAATTCTTGTCGCATTGGCTTTTCCGTCCATACCGGCAAGAGCTCCCGGAGCATAAACTCCAGAGATCAGATAAGTTGAATTGGCTCCGTCACGTGCATCGGAGGCTCCTGATCTTCCGCGGAAGTTCAAGCTCTGAAGTGTTCCGTTCCAGATGTCGCCACCGTTTCTGATATCCCAAAGGAAGCTGAAAGTGATGTTCTTGTATTTGAACATATTGGTAATACCCGCCAGCCAGTTTGGATTTGGATTTCCAATCACACCTGAATTCAGAGCGATTTGTGGTTCTCCGTTAGCTCCGATAAGAAGTTGTCCCGCGGAATTGCGTTGCCATTGTGTTCCGTAGAATGTGCCGTAAGGCTGACCTACGATCGCATAAGATCCTGGATCTCCGAAGCCCGATTCGATGTTGTATTTGGAAACACCGTTGGCAAGCTGGGAAATGTTGGATACGTTCTTTGACCAGTTGGTCATGATTGTCCAGCTGAAATTTTTCATCTTCACCGGAACCAGTCCAAGTGCGATTTCCATTCCATGGTTGTCAATTTCTGCAGCATTGGTGAAGTAGGTAGAGTAACCAGTACTTGCAGCGATTGGCTCAAATAGAAGAACGTCAGTTGTTTTTCTGGAGTAAACGGTTAAGTCAAGTGTTACGCGTGAATCAAGGAAACGCAGATCAGCACCGGCTTCCATTTCATTTGTACGCTCAGGCTTGAGGGTAGGGTTGTTGTAAGTGGCAGAGATCAGGTAAGCAGGGTTTCCGCTGTAAGGGAATCCAAGACCATTCGTCCATCCATCAGCAATAGAAGGTACATTGTAATACGTCTTGCTGGTGTAAGGAGAAGGTGCCTTACCTACGCTTGCATAAGAAGCTCTGACTTTACCAAAAGAGAACCATTTTGGAAGCTTGACATTTTCAGAGAATACCCAGGAAAGATCCGCTTTTGGATAGAAAGTTGGTTTTGCAGAAACTCCAAATGCAGAGTTCCACTCGCTGCGGCCCGTTACATCCAGATATACAGAACGTTTGTAATCTAAAGATACATCGGCATAGGTAGCGCTGGAGTGCAAGTATGCTTCGCTGTTGCTGGTATACAATGAACTTGCATTGCTGAAGTTATAGAAATTAGGAAGAAGCAGGTTGCGACCTCTGGTGAAAATGGTTTGACTTTGCTCGTATTGGAAATTGTAACCAACCATTGCAGAAAGACCAAAATTCTCATTGATCTGTTTGGTGTATTTGCCAATGATATCCTGATACAGATTGCGGTTATCAATGCTTGCACGGTTAATTTGTCCCAATCCATCGCTGTTGTCATCACCCAAAGAACTTAAAGCGAAAATCTGCTGGTTGTTCGTGTGGTAGATGTCAACACCTGTGCGCCATGTAAAGACAAAACCGGCGCATGGTTTTACGTTGAAAAAGAAATTGCCCATCATACGGTTTGTTTCGTCCGTGAAAGGGTTGTTGTTTGAAGTAAAGTAAGGGTTGTCGTAAGAACTGAAATACTGACGCTGATTTCCATTAGGGAAAATATAATTGCTGGCATCAAAAGTAACGGGAGTACGAAGCAAAGAAAGCATGGTTCCGGATAAGTTGGATCCGTTCTGCGGTTTCTCTGTTTGTGTGTTGGTGTAGTTCACGCTTCCTCCAAGATCAAACCAGTCGTTTGCCTTGTGATCGGCAGTAAGACGTACGCTTGTTCTGCCCAGTTTGGAATCAGGAATGATACCGGTCTGGTGTGTGTTTCCAACGCTCAAACGAACGGATGATTTTTCGTCTCCGGCACTAACTGCCAGGTTATTGTTGGTGGTCACGCCTGTCTGGAAATATTTACCCACGTTATCATAAGTTGGAAGTCCGATAGACGAAGCCAAAGGTCCCCAGCTATATCCGGTACCACCGGTAAGCATGTTGTAAGAAGGACCAGGACCATAAGTTGCGGTATTGTAAGTAGGTACTCCGCTTCCATTCAGGTTTCCCTGAGCCCATCTGTCCTGAAGTGCGGGCAGTTTGTTCACCTGATCCATTCCTACGGAACCACTGTAAACGATAGTCAGACCTTTTCCGGCTTTTCCGCGTTTTGTCGTGTAAATGATGGCGCCATTGCTGGCCTTTGATCCGTAAAGGGCAGCAGCGGCAGCTCCTTTAAGAATAGTTACGCTTTCGATGTCATCAGGATTAATATCCAATGCACGGTTCGACTCGTTTACACCGGTCAGATTCTGGTTGTAAGGATTGTCGCCTGCAGAAATATTGTTCACACTGTTATCGATTGGAACACCGTCCACAATAATAAGTGGTGTGTTGTCACCTGTAAGTGTGTTGTTACCCCGGATCAGAATTTTAGAAGAAGCTCCTGGAGTTCCTCCCGAACCGGTAACCTGAACGCCCGGAGCTTTTGCTGCCAGTGCTTCAATAACGTTTGTTTCACCCGATTCACGAACAGCATCACCGCTGACGGTAGAAACTGAATAACCCAGTGCTTTTGTTTCGCGGGTAACACCCAAAGCTGTAACGACAACTTCTTTGATGTCAACACCCACTTTCATGGAAATGTTCATTTCTCCGCCTTTTCCGGCAGCGATGGTCTGTGTGGCCATTCCTACATAAGAAAAAACAAGCTTCGACGTTGCTGAGGGTGCATCGATTTTGTATGCGCCGTTCACATCTGTCACAGCTCCGGTATTGGTACCTTCAATTTTGACGATAACACCCGCCAAAGGTTGTCCATCATCACCGCCCTTAACAACACCCTTCACAGTAACCGTCTGTGCGAAGGCGCTTGTTGCTGAAAGCAATAAAAGGAGTAAAAATACTTGCCATTTTTGTTTCATTTTTTTCATTGTTAGTGTTGATTTTTACTGAATTGATTGTATTTATTTAGGTTGGATATTTACAGAATCACAAAATGTGTTAAAATTAATTGCGGGTAAATGTATAAAAAAATCATTT
>PLXK01000152.1 GCA_003151415.1 Bacteroidota bacterium | reverse complement strand
AAATGGGGAAATAAAGGCTTCTGCCAGACAAAAATAGGAATATTTTCGGCTGAAATTGTGAATCGCTTATTCTTTCCTGACCAATTTGCAAGAGGCTATGCAGGCGGGTTTCCTGATTTACCTATTACAAACGGGTGGATGTATTTTTATCTGAATGACCAGGCAATGGACACCGTTGGCATAATGGGCAACTGGTAAACCATTTGGCTGGTGGTCCGGTTGATGTAAAAAATGTTTTCCCGGTTAAGTACGTTCGATGCTCCTGCACTGACTTCCAGAACAGAATTCGATTTCAATTCGATTGTTTTCTTCAGATTGACATCCACACGCATATAATCCGGCAACTGTGCTGAATTGTAAGCTCCATACAAAGTACCCAAATTACCCTGTGAAGACGTATAATTCGAGTTGATTCCGTTATTCAAAGGCTGGTTCTGGTAAAATCCTTGCGTAGGTGTGAAAGGGAAACCCGAGCCATAATTGAAACGAACATCGAATTCCCAGGTCCTGTCATCATTTCTGCCAAATTTATAAGAGCTGACCAGATTGATGCTGTGGCGTCTGTCGAAGTTAGGCCGATAGGTTTCCGCACCATCCCAAAAATTGACATAACCCAAAGAGTAAACGGCCCAGAAGTAAAAATGTTTGTATTTGTATTTTGCCTCAAAATCCACACCGTAAGCTTTACCCGTTTCGATGATGAAATCTTTTTTCTGTGCGTCCGGATAATTTGCATGTGCAGCATCGTCATCGAAGAGTTTATCCCGGTTTAGATTGGTGGTTTGTGTAAAATCCTTCAGATAGCCCTCTACATTCAAACTCAGATTCTTCATGATATCGTATTCGAATCCAAAAATGGCATGCCAGGCTTTTTGAAGACTTTCAGTAACCTGATGCACTTTTCCGCTTTGATCGGTGTAGGTAGATGGAATCTGGCTGGGATCAACGGAGATGTAACCGGAAAAGAGGTTGACCACATCTTTCTCAGGAACAGTGCTGATCAGATCCTGGGAATACATGCCGCCCGATGCCTTCAATCTGAATTTTTTGTTCACATTCAGTTTCATACCAAGCCTGGGTTCGGGAGAAAAAGTATTCAGAGAGGCATAATATTGCAGTCGAAGACCGGGTTCGAGAACAAATTTGTCTTTGAACAGCAGCATCTTGTATTTCATAAATGCACTGATTTCAGTAGTGTGCGCTGTGGCGTCGATGAGTTCGCCCACTGAATTGTGGAAATGCAGATCGGTGGATGTACCAATGAGATCAACACCA
The DNA here is from genome assembly GCA_003151415.1 of Bacteroidota bacterium. Taxonomy (GTDB): domain Bacteria; phylum Bacteroidota; class Bacteroidia; order Palsa-965; family Palsa-965; genus Palsa-965. The sequence goes on along the minus strand of PLXK01000152.1, from coordinate 12,554 downwards.
TAATCGAGCTGATTTTTTCCATTGTAATTGGTAAACCCGAGTCCAAAATTAAACCCGCTGATGGAACTTGTCTCCAAACTGTCATACAAACTTTGCTGCATGCTGATGCTGTACTTTGAATAGGCAAAATGCCCTGTAATAATGGTCTGTGAATTCTGGGGGACAACCACAAAATTACTTCCGAATCCGGCTGATCCCCAATTCAGCAAATGGAGTCCCTGGTAGTCATGCACCTGGTCACTGAAATCAAAACCGAATATGTTCAGTTTGCTTCCGCTACCGGCATTGAGCGATATTTTTCCGTATAAATCCGTATAATTGAAAGGCAAACCTTTGGGGTATGGGGTTCCGTTCACATCCGAACCATTATTGCCGGCGTATGGATACAAAAGCGTGGAACTTTGCTGGAGGTATGAAGTTTTGGCCGAAACGATGAACGAAGTACTCCCGCTGTTTTCGTCAACCAGTTTTTTTAAGGGTCCTTCGAGAAGCACTTTCGCCCCGAATGGACTGGCAGATGCTTTCCAGCTCAGGTTTTTCTTGTTGCCGTCTTTTGTGGTGATGTCCATGACAGCCGAAATCCGCCCTCCGTATTGTGCGTTAAAACCGCCTGTATAGATGTCGGCATTTTTAATGATGTCATTGTCAAAAACAGAAAAGAGTCCGATAGAGTGAAAGGGATTGTAAATCAGCATTCCGTCAAGTAAAACTTCATTCTGTACAGGCGCTCCTCCCCGGATGTAAAGTTGCCCTCCGGCATCACCGGTAGAGACTACCCCAGGAAGATTTTGAAGAAACTGTGCAATGTCAGCTTCTCCTATGGAGGGCACCAGTTTGATGTCTATCGGGGTGATGGTGGTTACAGAGATCCCGACTTTTTCCATCTTGTCGGTATTTTCAGCATCGATGGTCACACCGGTGAGTTCTCTGGCTCTTTTTTTAAGAACAATATTTTTAAGAAGAATTTCATTGGCCTTGACAGTAACAGCAACGCCGGCCGAGTCATATTCGAGCGTTTTGACAACAATTACATAATTCCCAGGAGGGACCTTGGTGATGGAATAAAAGCCTTCAATATCTGTCTGAACTCCGAATTTCGTTCCTTTCAGAAAAACCGTTGTGTAAAGAATGGGTTCTCCTTTACCCGATTCAGTAATCTTACCACGAATGACGGCAGTCTGCGCAATGGCGGAGAGGTGAATGCCCACTATCAGAAACAACACAAAGTTTAGTTTAAGTACACGCATCTTGGTTTTCGGATTTTTTGTTATTCTTAGTCGGTTAAGGGTTTTTCATCCGCCAAAGCGGCTTAGAATACTATATACCGGATATCGCAATCCTCAAAGTATTTTTCATTACGGTATAAGAGGGGATAAAAGTAATCATTTTCGCTATTCAGCAGGACGCATTGGGTTTTTTAACAAATGGGGGGATGATAGGCAAATATACGAAATTATCTTAATCAGGTATATGGGCGGATGGAAGGTAAGCAATTGAAACTTCGTCGATGTTTTTCAGGTATTGAGCCCTAAATATTGAAATTAAAAAAAGCTGGTTGGCAAACCCAAACTCGGGATACCGATAAGCAGCTGAGTTCATTTGCAAGGATTCAGACCAGCTCACAAAACAACTGGGATTTGCATTCGTGTATTTTTATGATAGGAGCAAGCTGGACAAAAAGAGAGCAATCCGAAGGAACAGAGATGCCTCTATGTTTTTCAAAACTGAAATGCGTTTTTTTGCTCGAATAGATTTCATGTTTCATAGTTGAGATGCTGACAATCGAATTTTCAGTTACGGCTTCTTTCTGTCCTCTGCTTTTTTTTTCTATAAAAACGGTCATGACAAACCCATGGATATTGGGTTCCGCACAGATGAGTTGAGTGAATTTAAAAGATTTTCCGGCAGCTCCTGCAATTTCGTGTTTGGAGAATCCATTCAGATCAATGTAAAATGATTTCATAGGTTTTTTCACATTTTCAGCTGATCATGCTCTTACACAGGCCTGAATTCAGGACTCGATCAATATCCTCAAAAGTAGATCGCTTTAGTCATATGAGAAAACATCAGGACCTGAAAATGAAAAATAATAATACTGTATGATAATATATCGGGCTGTTCCAATAAAATCCAATCAGAATGACGTAGGATGGTGGGAATGAATAATATAGGGTGTTCTCAGAGTGAAATAACGCCTTCTATTTTTGACGCAAGCACATAGACGTCAATGACTGATGCGGCATCCAGCATCACTTCTTTTACCGTAATGCTGATGTAGTTTCCTTTTCCGGAAGTTTTTTCGCTAATGACAGCTTCCGAAGAAAAAAGGTTTTCGACAAGGGCCAGTTTTTTGTTGTCTGCCGGAATGATGAATTTGAACATGTACACAATCGGCCATGACGACTCCTTTTCGAGTTGTTCCTTCAATTTTGCAAACGGATCAGCTTCGCTCATGCGCCAAAGTTAAACAATTCTGATTGAGGTTTTTTCATAACGGGCATACCGTTCGTAAAATTCAAATGAACCTTGCCGGATTTGCGAATCTTTCGAAGTTCTGAGTAAATCTTTTNNAGGTTTCTGCTTAATCAAAGATTCTGCATAAAATAATCTGTAATCTTGGTAAACAGATGAACGCGGTCCTTGCCCAACACGTTGTGAAAATGGCCGGGATAAACAAAATAGTCGGGTTGGGTTCCGGCATCCACACATTTTTTTAAAAACATCAGGCTATGTTGCCATACCACCACATCATCGGATGTTCCATGAATAAGGAGCAGTTTGCCTTTGAGTTTATCGGCATAATTCAGCAGGCTCGAAGTGGCATATCCTTCCTTATTTGTTTCAGGCGTATCCATATATCTTTCGGTGTACATCACTTCGTAATAACTCCAGTCAATAACCGGTCCTCCAGCCACAGCTGTTTTAAAAACCCCGGCATGCCGGGTCATCAGCGATGTTGTCATAAAGCCCCCGAAACTCCAGCCCATAAGGCCAAGACGATCTTTATCCACATAGGCAAGTGATTTTAGGTAATCCACCCCTTTGAGCTGATCTTCCATTTCGGCTGTACCCAGCTGTCGGAAGGTGACTTGCTCGAAGGCCTTTCCCCGGTTGGGCGTGCCGCGGTTCTCGAGAGTAAAAACGATAAATCCATGCTCTGCCATGTATTGATACCAGAGGTCACTTCCCGCATTCCAGGTATTGGTGATGAGCTGGACTCCCGGTCCACCATAGAGATAATCGATAACCGGATATTTTTTGGTGGAATCAAAATCTACCGGCAAAATGAGGCGGCAATACAAAAGGTTGCCATCTGAAGCGTTGATGGTGAACACACGAAGTTTGCCCAGTTTGAAATTTTTCAGCGGATCAGCAGCCGTGAGCAGAGTTTGCTGAACAAGTCCTTTATTATTCATGACCGTGACTATGCGGGGCGTCTTCAGATCAGAGTAAGTGCCGATGAAATATTTTCCATCTGCCTGAAGTTTTGCACTGTGGGTGCCGTGCAAAGAGGAAATCGTTTCGCATTTTCCGGTGCTCAGATTTGATTTCCGGATAACCCGGCCAATCAAATCGCTTTTTGTAACACATTGGTAAATGACATGTTCTCCTTTTTGATCAAAGCCTATGCATTCTGTAACTTCAATTTCCAGATTTTCCGTTCCGCTGAGCTGACGCAGCATTTTTCCGGAAATGTCATACAAATACAGATTGTTGAACCCGTTGCGTTTGCTCTGCCAGATAAAAAGATCGGGTTTGCCTTTTACAAATTCCAGGGGATGGAGTGGCTGCACGTATTTGTCATCTTTTTCTTCGAAGAGTGTTTTTTCGAAATCGCCGGTTAGTGCATTGTATACATTCATCCAGAGATGATTCTGGTCGCGGTTCAGAACAGCTATATAGATGTGTTTTTCGTCCGGGCTCCAGGCGATATTCGTCAGGTATTGCTCTTTCGGTTCGCCGGTCTTCAAAAACAAAACAGATTTTTTCCGGGGATCATAAATCCCAACGGTAACCTGGTGGCTCTTGTCACCGGCCATCGGGTATTTAATCAGTGTCACTCCTGCCGGGCGCTGATTCAGATCCAGAATCGGGTAATCGCTCACCATCGTCTGATCCATCCGGTAAAAGGCGAGAAGGTTACCGGTGGGTGACCAGAATGTACCTTTGCTAATGCCAAATTCATCCCTGTGTACGCTGTGGCCGTTCACTATGTTCTTATCCATATCCCTGGTAATCTGCATTTGTTCTTTGTCATCTGCCACAAAAAGATTGTTTTCCAGAGTAAAGGCAGTCCATTTCCCCCCCGGCGCCTCTTCCTCGTTTTCTGCATTGGCCGGGAAAACAAACGTTTCTTCAGCAACTGTTTTTTTTGTTAAGGTATTGAAGGTGATTTTCTTTGATTTGTTTTTAAAGCAGAACTCATCCGCATTCAGCCAGGTCATTGCCGGAAAATTGCGAAAGGTGTCCAGGCGATTCAGCTTCAACGTCGTGTTGAAAGTTTTCAGGTCAAGTATCAGTTTAGGTATGCCGGCAATGGAGGAGCAGCGGAAGAGGGAATCTTTTGAGTTTTGAAGGCTGAAGACAAATCCATCAGAGTCTTTGAGCCAGTAAAGTTCTTTCAGCTTATCGGGAGCCAGTGTGGTCTTTTGCTTGAGCACAGCTTCGTCCATATTCAGCATTTTGTTCTGGGCATTAAGATTCAGTGCAGAGGTGACGAGCAGGAGCAGCGGGAACTTGTATTTAGGAGATGTCATGATTCTGATTTAGGAATCAAATGTAAAAAATATATGAGAGGCATGACCCTTTAATAAAGCGCGCTGGTAAACCCACAAATCTGCACGAGTATTTCAGTCTCAGTCAGAAAAAACTGAAACGCTGACCTCAGGCAAACAAGAAGACTGAAAGGAAACCTGCCTAACCCTGAAGCGATCGACTGAAAGGAAACCTGTCTAACCTTGAATCGATCGACTGAAAGGAGATCTGCCAAACCCAGAATCAATCGATTGAAAGGAGATCTGCCTAACCCTGAAGCGATCGATTGAAAGGAGATCTGCTTCAGGGGAATTTTGTATTTTTGCCGCATGAAACTACAGAATGATCTCATTTTACGTGCAGCCCGTGGTGAAGAGGTAGAACGGACCCCTGTCTGGCTGATGCGTCAGGCCGGAAGAGTATTGCCGGAATACAGAAAGGTACGCGAGAAAATGGGAGGTTTCAAGGAACTTGTTGAAAGTCCTGAATTTGCCTGCGAAGTAACCATCCAGCCGGTCGATATTCTGGGTGTCGATGCGGCCATTATTTTTTCCGATATTCTTGTTATTCCCGAAGCCATGGGACTGCCTTACCAGATGATGGAAGCCAAAGGCCCCTGGTTTGAAAAAACCGTCCAGACGGCGGCCGATATTGACGCTCTGCGTGTTGCAAGCGGAGAAGATCTGCATTACGTACTCGAAGCCATTCGCCTTACCAAAGAGGCGCTTAGCGGAAGGGTTCCCCTGATTGGTTTTGCCGGTGCGCCATGGACCATCTTTGCCTACATGATTGAAGGCGGAGGGTCCAAGACTTTTTCGAAAGCCAAAAAATTTCTTTACACGCACCCTGATCTGGCCCATAAACTGCTGGATAAAATTACACAGAGCACCTTGAATTATCTGCTTGCCCAGGTAAAAGCCGGCGCGGATATGCTCCAGATCTTTGATTCCTGGGCCGGTGTTTTGTCACCCGAACAATACAAAGAGTTTTCGCTTCGTTATATCTCCAGGATTTGCGATGGAATCAAAGCTGCGGTGGAGGTTCCCATCACCGTTTTTGCGAAAGATGCTTTTTTTGCAAGAAAAGAACTCGGGCTGATCCATTGCGATACAATCGGACTGGACTGGACCATGGACATTGCCGAATCCAGGGCACTCATTGGAAACATGAAAACACTGCAGGGAAACATGGACCCATGCCTGCTGTATGCCCCCGATCAGGTAATTGTTGATGAGACAGTGAAGATGCTCAAAGCCTTTGGCAAACACCGCCACATTGCCAATCTCGGACACGGCATTTATCCCGATACAGAAAAAGAAAAAGTAAAACTATTTGTGAATACGATAAAAGAATTCAGATTCTGATTGAAAGCGCTACCAGGGAACACACCAATCATTTTTTCGTTGAAAAGAGCTCTCTTCACTTTCTTTGCCTTTTGTCTGGTCCTGACGCTTCAGGCCCAGCACAACCTTGTGCCGAATCCTGGGTTTGAAAAATATATCGGCAAGGGACTTTATGTTCCTGCCGCAAAACCCTGGAAGAATATATATACAGCCGATTATTACCACGGGGCTTTCAAGTTAAGAGACGATAAAAAAGTGGAAGCCCATGGCGGGAAGAGTTTTGTGGGCCTGCGTTTTCAGACAAACTACAAAGAATATGTATTCGTAAAACTGGATTCGGCATTGAAACCCGGACATCATTACACGGTGGAGTTCTGGGTCTGTTTTGGCGAATGGAGTACAACGGCCCTCAAATCACTTGGCGTTTGTTTTTCGAAAAAACAATTGAATCAGCAACAGGTTGAACAAACACCTGAAGAATACAAATCGGAAGTGGGCAACAAGCAGGGGATCAGAGGCGATTTTAAATGGACCAAACTTTCGCTTCCCTACACGGCAATCGGCGGAGAGCGGTTCATGACCATTGGCAACATGGCCCCGAAACTGAACAAGGATTTTAAGCGGGTGGGCAAATTGTTTTCCCCGCGTGAAGCGTATTATTTTATGGATGATTTTTCGATTATGGATGACATCTATCGCGACTCGACCAACGGAGGTGTTGCAAGACACGATACTCTTGTCAGTACGAAGATCGATTCGCTGATAGCCTCTCAGAAAAATCTTCCAGTTGATACTTTCAAAACAGCTTCGGCCAAGGATTTGAAGATTGGTCAGATCATCAAATTGCACAACATATTTTTCGAAAGCGGCAACGCAGAGCTTCTTGAAGAATCGAATGATGAGCTGGATTACATCGTCACTTTCCTCAACGAAAATCCAACCCTTGAAGTCTGCGTAAACGGACATACGGACAATTCGGGTTATACACTCAATAACCAAAACCTCTCCGATCAGCGGGCCTTTGCGGTATACAACTACCTGCTCCGGCACAAGGTTCGGAATAACTTAACGTATAAAGGGTACGGAGCCACAAGGCCGATTGCAACCAATTCGACAGTGGTGGGCAGGGCTCGGAACAGACGTGTGGAGCTGGAGATAATTAAGAAGTAAACTTTTTTGTCTGAATTGTTTTTTCTCTCTGTATTGCCTATTGTCTTCTATATTTGTTCATCCAATTCGCCGACATGCCGAAATCAACTGCAATCCTTTTCCGAAAATCTCTGCTTCTTTCCGGTCAACTGTTTTTGTCCGGGCTGATGTTTCTGCTCTTTTCTGAAACGGCTCAGGCCCAGCAAAACATCAAACAGGTCATCCGTGGAAAAGTAACTGACAAAGAATCGAAGTCTGATCTGACAGGCGTAACGGTGAGGCTGTACCGCGATTCATCGCTCATCACCGGCACTTCGGTGGATGCAAACGGCAATTACCGCATCGCAGAGGTGCCTCTTGGAAAGTATACACTGAAAGCAAATTTTATCGGTTATCAACCCATCACCATACCAAACATCATTGTCAACTCTGCCAAAGAAGTCGTTCTGAACTTTGAAATGGAAGAGTCTGCCGTAAAAGTGAAGGAGGTTGTGATTACAGCCAGCGGACATCCCGGTGAGGTGATGAATGAAATGGCTACGGTGAGTGCCCGCACCTTTTCGGTGGAGGAAGCCAACCGGTATGCAGGCAGTCGCGGCGACCCTGCACGCATGGCTTCGAACTATGCCGGTGTACAGGGGGCTGATGATTCGCGCAATGATATTGTCATCCGTGGCAATTCCCCGCTGGGGGTGCTCTGGCGACTTGAAGGAGTAGACATACCCAACCCAAATCACTTCGCCATTGCCGGTTCTACAGGCGGACCGGTAAGTATGCTCAATACAAAAATGCTGGAAAATTCGGATTTCTTTACCGGAGCATTTCCGGCAGAATATGGAAACAGCATAGCCGGTGTATTCGATCTGAAAATGCGCAACGGAAACAATGAGAAAACGGAATTCACCGCACAACTCGGTTTTCTGGGAACGGAACTCACCGGAGAAGGACCCTTGTCTAAATCAAGCGGATCTTCTTTTCTGGTCACTTACCGGTATTCCACCCTGTCGCTGTTCCAGTCCATGCACATTCAGATCGGCACCAACGCCATACCCAATTACCAGGATGGCTCGTTCAAACTCAATTTCCCTCTCAAACATGGGGGCAATCTGTCCTTTTTCGGCATGGGAGGAGCAAGCAATATCAATATTGTTGTAAGCAGCTATACAAGCCCTTCACAAGATTTGTATGGCGACAGCAACCGGGATCAGTTGTTTGGTTCGGCAACAGGTGTGGTTGGAGCCGATTACTCGAAATCTTTAAATGCAACCTCTTTCTTTAAGGTCATACTGGCGGGATCCATTTCCGATTCCTATGCCAAGCATGAACTTGTTTACCGAAGCCCGGCATTTGCCCTGGATTCTATAATTCCCAAGATGGGATACAAATACGAGGAAATCAAATATTCGCTAAACTTCTTTCTGAACAAGAAATTCAGCAATCAACTGAGTATGAAAGCGGGCATGACCAGCGACATGTACAATTTCAATATGCTCGACAGCAATTATACCGAGAACACAACCAGACATCCGTACACCTTTGTAAGCAGGTATGATTACCGGGGGTACTGTTTTCTTTTTCAGCCGTATGTACAGTTGAAATACAAGCTGACCGAAAAAATGGTTTTCAATCTGGGCCTCCATGCGCAGTATCTCACGCTTAACGGCAGCAAATCCATCGAACCCCGGGCAGGTGCCAAATACATCATCAACGACAAACAATCCCTTTCTCTTGGGCTGGGCAGCCACAATCAAATGCTTCCAACCTATGTTTATTTTTACCATCAGCAGGACACAGCGGGCAATTACGTGAGGGATAAGAACGGGAATTATGTGCTCCACAATATGAATGTCGGGTTCATTCACAGCACGCACGTCGTTCTGGCTTATGACAACTACATCACTGCCGGAACACACATCCGCATTGAAACCTATTATCAGCATCTGGATCATGTGCCCATCGAGATTCGCAGTTCGGCATTTTCACTGCTGAACCAGGGGGTAGGGTTCAGCCGTTTCTTCCCCGATTCATTGGTGAATAAAGGCACCGGAGACAATTATGGACTGGAGCTTACTCTGGAGAAGTTTTTCAGCAAATCGTTCTTTTTTATGCTTACCGGATCGTTGTTCAACAGCACATATACGGGCAGCGACGGGGTGCTTCGCAATACGGATTTCAACGGAAATTATGCAGTCAATTTACTTGCCGGGAAAGAAATCAAAATCAGGGAAAAGCAAACACTGAGCCTGGGAATGAAAATAACAATGGCCGGCGGTCACCGGGTAACCCCAATCGATACCGCAGCATCCCGGCTTTCAAGCGATGTGCAATATGTCGATTCAAAAACCAACAGCCTGCAACTCAAAGATTATTTCCGTCTTGACGCGAAAATAAACTGGAAACTCAATACACGAAAATACACGCACGAAATCGGATTGGATCTGGTCAATATCCTGAACACAAAGAATGTGCTTGCCCAAACGTATGTTCGCAATGGGATAAATGGCAGCTCAGGTACAGTAATAGATACCTATCAGCTGGGCTTCCTGCCTTTGTTTTATTACAAAATTGATTTTTAGGATCCCGGCAGCCGGTTAAATCAATTTGTCTTGATCAGCTTTTGCTCACAGCTGTGACCATTGACGGTGATGTTCAGGAAATACATGCCGGCCCTTTCGGTTTTAAATGTATACAGATAGCTTCCTGAACTCTGCATTTCGTCGGCCAGTGTCTGGATTTTTTCTCCCGCCAGGTTAAACACTTCCAGCTTTACTTTCGACCTTTCTTTTAGCGTATACCTGATTTTTGCTGCATCCTTAAAGGGATTCGGGAAGGCTTTCAGCGATAAGCCTTCATCGGTGAGTGTCCTGATTCCGTTTGTAAAAGGAATGGCAGCCCCGTACGTGTACTGGAATCCCAAAACCATCATCTCGTTCAGTGAGGTTAGCCCCCAGCGAACGGTATCTGTCCCATAGTTGTAAAAAGTGGCTTCGTGAATAAGACCTTTAAGCGGATTGATTTCCAGAAATGGATTTTGAAAATGCTCTTCCGGCGCTTCCACACCCCATGAATAATAGCCCTGGTTGAACGTATAGCCAAAATCATAAAAGCCATTGTATACTTCCGGTCCTTTCGACCCATCCGTATTCCTTTCCCAGACATTGTAATCGATTCCATAACGATGCGTGTGGGTATACATGATCCAGATTTCCCAGAGATTTGTCTCGGAAGAATCGGTGGCTATCTGGGTGAAACGGGTGGTGTCATGTGGCGGTATGACAATGGAAAGATCCGGAAAGAAACGGGTGTACATGAACTTCTGGGCAGTTCCTTTGGGCTGGGTATAGACGTTGAAATAAATTTCTGCAGCCAGGGTGGAATCCACACTGGAATTGACAACGTGATAATTCAGGTCAAATACGGTTGTTTGCGGAATCTGATAAGCTGTTGTCGGGGGCAGGACATGATCATGGGTGAGTGGAGAAAAGACAGCCAGAAAATCGGCGCTTCCATGGGAAGTCTTGCTGGTGTCCCTGAGCCCTTCGGCATAAAATTGGTCCTGCCCGGGATAGAATTTGTAAATGACAAAATGGTGGCTTTGGGCGGATTGTGAGATTTCGATGCGATTGATTTCAACTGTGTCAGGCAACCGGGGATTGTACTTAATGAAGATTTCGGTTTCCCCGCTTTTGGGAACAAATATTTTGCCCAGGTGTACGCGAAATCCGGGCCCGGTCAGCGGAGGCAAGGGAGTTGGAAGGCTGTTGATGCCTCCGTACTTGTAATAGTTCCGGATTAAGGCGGTGTCTACCACAGTTCCGGTCTGTGGCGCTCCCTGGAGTATCCATTGGCGGATAAGTTCTTTTTCGTAATCACTCAGCCCAGGGTTTGGCGCCTGAGGCATGGCAACACCTTCGGTGGCTGCGAGGTCATTGTCGGGATCCAATCCATTGTTTATTTTTCGCATCAGCGAACTGTTGTGGGGATAGCCCGGCATTACGCGTTTGTCTCCGCGGCTCAGGGCGGCAGGGTTGACAGGGTCTTTGTTCACCAGATTGGAATATACGGAAGCAGCGGTGCCGGAGAGATTCAGTAAGCCCGAATTCGTGCCGGCGTTGTGGCAACCCGTGCATTTGGCCTGGAATATAGAGTAGACCTGATTGTAAGTGCTTTGGCTTCTGGCAAAGGAGACAAGAAACAGAAGGCTGAGTGAAAGGATTGTGGTTTTCATTTTTTGAAAATTTTCCATACAGAAGAACACCTGCAGGTTTGTTTTGGTTTTTCCTTAAATCAAATATAATCAAGATATGATATAAAAAACAACATATATGAAATATCTGTTTTTAAAAACTGCTCATAAGAAAGTTCCCGACCGAGGTAATTGGATCAGGCTATATGGAATCTGTCCCTTTTTTCTATAGATCGTGTTATAATCAAAACCAATAAAAATTACAATTGCCAAATCTTGTATTTAAAATGGACCTATCTTAGCCGGCTATGACAGACCAGGACAAAGAAGAAGTAAAAGCCGAAGTAAAAGCAGAGGCAAAAGAGAAAGAAACCGCGGATCAAAAAAAGGCCCAGTGGTTGAATTATCTCTCGGTGACAACCATTTTGATTGCGCTTTGCGCCACTTTATCGACCTACAAGGGGGCGAGCTACAGCGGCAAATCAATGCTGAGTGAAATCAAGGCCAACGATCAATGGTCTTTGTATCAAAGCAAAAGCATAAAGGAATACCTTTATGAAATCCAGATAGACAATCTCCAGGCAGAGCTTATTCATTCTCAGCCGGGAGCTGTGGGCTACGACAACATAACCAGCCGCATTGCCTCATATGGGCAGAATATTAACAAATACAAGGCGGCAAAAGAGCAGGTGAACAAAGACGCAAAACAGTTTGAATTGCAGCGGGATGATGCCTCAAAACATGGCAGTTTCTTCGGTTTGGCCGTGGTTTTTCTGCAGATTTCCATTCTGCTTTCCTCGATTGCGGCATTGATCAAGAAAAAGCCGGTCTGGTACTTCAGTATGGTATTGGGTCTGATCGGAATTCTGTATTTCGTAAACGGTTTTCTGCTCTTCTTTTAGTGTCTTTTGATCTTTAAGATCACTTTGTACCTTGGATTGAAATGTCAGTAATTTATTATATTTGCCGCGAACTGCCTTTTGGGTGGAAGATCATTCATAAATTATATTATCAAATCACTAGCGTTGCGTCTTTATAGTTTGATTTTCAGTTGAATATCGTTTTGTTCTTTGATTTCTTGAAATTCATTGTTTAAAAAGATCTTGGTTATTGGGGTTCTT
>PLXK01000113.1 GCA_003151415.1 Bacteroidota bacterium | reverse complement strand
ACCTGGAGTCCTGCTCCCGGCGCAGGACAGGGAACCACAACGGCAACCGGACTTCCTGCCGGCATCAATTACACCTGTACCATCCATGACCTCAACGGTTGTCCGAGTTCGCAGGTATTCAATTTAACGCAGCCTGCAACAGCAATCAGTTCTTCTCAGGTAAGCCAGACCAATGTTTTGTGCAATGGAAGTTCTACAGGCACAGCCACAGTTTCCGCGACAAATGGAACACCCGGATATACCTATACCTGGACTCCCGCACCTGGCGGCGGACAAGGTACAGCTACGGCAACCGGCCTTCCTTCCGGCATCAGCTATACGTGTACAATTCATGATCTGAACGGATGCCCAAGTTCTCAGGCATTCACGCTCACTCAGCCGGCTTCGGCTCTATCCATTTCTTCCTCTTCTTCCACCCAAACGGGTTGCGGCATCTCAACAGGTACAGCTACCGTGGCAGCAGCTGGCGGGGCAGGTGGTTTTACTTACACCTGGTCACCCGCACCCGGTGGCGGACAAGGGACAACGACAGCAACAGGCCTGGCTGCGGCTACTTATACAGTAACTGTTCACGATGTGAATGGATGCTCAAAAACATCCGTCTATAATATTTCAGCAGCCGGAGGGCCCAGTGCACTCCTTGCCTCATCATCGAATGCCAATTGCAATACGTCCTGCAACGGCAGCGCTTCGGTGACTGCATCCGGAGGCGCGGGAACCTACACCTATGCCTGGACTCCCAGCGGAGGAACAGCCTCCAGCGCAAGTTCCTTATGTGCGGGAACTTACACATGCACCATTCATGACAAAAACAATTGCTCGGTCACACAAACCGTAACCATCACCGCTCCTGCCGTTCTGACTGCCGGCATTTCGTCGCAGACGAATGTGAGTTGCAATGGCGGAGTTTCGGGTTCGGCCTTGGTAAGTCCTGCCGGAGGAACAGCAAATTACACGTATGCCTGGACTCCCTCCGGAGGAACGGCAGNNGCAAAAAACTGCACAACCTCACAGATCGTTACCATTACACAGCCTGCCGTGCTTGCCTTAACGCCCACATCCACACAGACGGGTTGCGGCACATCGGTTGGAACAGCGAAAGTGAATGTTGCCGGCGGAACAAGTGCTTATACCTACTCCTGGAGTCCGGCTCCCGGCGGAGGCCAAAATACGGCCAATGCAACCGGACTTGCTGCAGGATCTTATACCGTTCATGTGACTGATGCAAAAGGCTGCACACAAAATTCAGTTTATTCCATCACCGCCGCAGGCGGACCAACAGCAACTCTCTTTTCCTCTTCCAACCCGCTTTGCAATGCTTCCTGCATAGGCACTGCAACTGTCAATGCCAGCGGAGGAACAGGAGCATTGACTTATTCGTGGTCAGCCGGAGCCGGAAGCTCAGCCACGGCAAGTGCTCTTTGCGCCGGAACTTATTCCTGCACAATTACGGATGCCAGCAATTGCTCAACGGTGCAAAGTGTGGTCATTGCCCAGCCAGCCGTGCTGAACGTGAATCCGACGCAGACAAACATTTCCTGTAACGGCAGCGGAACAGGATCGGCCACGGCCACTGTGAGCGGCGGAACAGGCTCCTACACGTATGTGTGGACTTCAACCGGCGGCAGCGCGGCAACAGCAAACGGCCTCTCTGCCGGCACCTATACATGCACCATCAACGATGCAAACAACTGCATGACGAGCCAGGTCTATACACTCACACAGCCCACCGCACTTTCAGTTACGCCTTCGCAAACCAATGCCACCTGTAATGGTTCTGCAACGGGAACTGCAAGCGCAGCTGTCAGCGGCGGCACGGGTGCGTATACATATTCATGGAGTCCTGCAGGCGGATCGGCCCTGAGCGCTTCGGCTTTGAATGCCGGAACGTACACGTGCACAATCACGGATGCAAACAACTGCCCCATTACTCAGGTATATACATTAACAGAGCCTTCTGCATTGACAGCTTCAGGAACCCCCGTTTCATCAACCTGTAACCTGAGCAATGGAAGTGCATCTGCATTGGCCGCTGGAGGAACAACCGGATACACTTATTCCTGGACACCGGCGGGTGGCAATGCCGATACTGCTCTTGGACTCTCCTCCGGAGTGTACACCTGTACCATTACCGATTTACAAGGCTGCATAGCCAAAACACAAATTACAGTTGCCAACACCGGATCCAAACCGATTGCTGTGTTGATTCAGGCAGGCGGCACTTCTTTTTGCGCAGGAACCACACTGGTGCTTTCTGCTTCGGGAGGGACATCTTATTCCTGGAGCACAGGAGCCCTGACGGATTCCATTCAGGTAGGCGCCGCAGGTATCTATACAGTGCATGTGACGAACAGTTGCGGAACTGATTCGGCTTCGGTCACCACCTCGGTCAAACCATTGCCTAACCCGGTGATTACGGGCAACAATGCGATCTGCGCGGGTGATTCTGCTCTGCTGCAGGCTTCGGGCGGATCCACCTATACATGGAGCAACAATACAAACGGTTCTTCCATCTATGCTTCTCAATCGGGAACCTATACGGTAATTGCCGGAAATGCATGCGGTTCAGCAAGTGCTACAGCAACCTTAACAGTGGGACAGGTTACTGCAAACTTCGGTTCTGATGTCAGCAAAGGATCCAAACCACTTCCTGTTGCATTTACAGACAGCAGTTCAACCAATGCTGTAACCTGGACATGGAATTTCGGAGACGGTTCAACAGGTTCCGGCCAAACGGCCAATCACACCTATCCTGCTTCAGGAACCTATACGGTAACCGAAACGGTAACAAATGCGCAAGGTTGTACAAGCACAAAAACCGAAATCATCGTAGTGACCGATATTCCTTCGTGGATGACCGTACCCAACATTTTCACACCCAACGACGATGGCCGCAACGATGTCTGGCTGATCCCTTCGGCCGGTATCGATATCTTTAATGCCAAAGTATACGACCGCTGGGGTGTTTTGATGGCAGAACTGGTTGCTCCCGGCGAAGTATGGGATGGCCGGACAATGGCTGGACTTCTGGCTTCACCAGGCACCTATTATTACATTATCCATGCAAATGGAGATGATGGTAAAATATTCGATTTTAAAGGATTTCTTGAACTGATTCGTCAATAGTACCTATCCATCCCCGGACAACCCTGAAACGGAATCGCTTTGCGCATTTCTGTTTCAGGGTTTGTTTTGCCCGAACAGAACAATAAATACCCAAACGCTTCGTTAGAACAGACCAATCGGATTTTGATCTAATAACTCCTTAATCAATCCGCTGTTTGCACGGTGCTTTAAGTTCGTACATTTGCGGAATTGTTTTTTTTATCTATCTCCATCAATGAAAATAGTCAAAGCCCTTTTCCTGTCCCTGTTTTTCTTTTTACCCGTCCTTATCAGCGCACAGCAAAAATATACCATCAGCGGTACGGTGAAAGATTCATCCAATGGAGAGTCGGTGATCGGCTCCAGCATCTGGATTCCGGAAGCCAAGACCGGAGTGAATACCAATACCTATGGGTTTTATTCGATCACCCTGCCTGCAGGCAAATACTCGCTTGTGGTAAGTTACATCGGCAAGCAAAGCAAAACCATTTCGGTCAATCTTCAGAAAAACGAAAGAATCAATATCGACCTTGGCGAAAGAGCCGTTTCACTTGAGGGCGTGGAAATCAGCGCTCAGAAAGCAGATAAAAATGTCACCTCCACAGGAATGAGTACCGACCATTTGGATATGGAGCAGATCAAAGCCATCCCCGTTCTCTTTGGTGAAGTGGATATCCTGAAAACAATCACTCTTCTGCCGGGTGTCATGTCTGCCGGAGAAGGCAACACGGGTTTTTATGTCCGCGGAGGCGGATCCGACCAGAATCTTGTCTTACTCGACGAAGCCACTGTTTACAATGCTTCCCACCTGCTGGGTTTCTTTTCCGTATTCAATGCAGATGCCATTAAAGATCTGAATCTGATTAAAGGGGGTATTCCTGCTGAATACGGCGGGCGGCTGGCCTCGGTCCTGGATGTTCACATGATTGACGGAAACTCAAAGAAATTCACTGTCAAAGGCGGAGTCGGATTGATTGCCTCCAGACTCACAATTGAAGGCCCCCTGGTCTCAGACCGGGGATCCTTCCTCATTTCGGGAAGGCGGACTTACGCAGATCTTTTCCTGAAGGCTTTTGGCAATACAGCGCAGATCAGATCTTCCTCGCTTTACTTTTACGATTTTAACGTCAAGGCCAATTACCGGTTCACAGACAAGGACCGGGTTTATCTTTCCGGGTATTTTGGAAGAGATGTGTTTGGTCTTTCGGGCAGCTTCGGAATCAACTGGGGAAATGCCACCGGCACTTTGCGCTGGAACCACATTTTTAATGACAAGTTGTTTTCAAATACATCATTGATTGTAAGCGATTACCAATACAACATCAGCATCACTTCCGGCTCAACTAATTTTGGCATTACCTCCGGTGTCCGTGATTACACTCTGAAAGAGGCATTTGAATATTATCTCAACGACAAAAACAAAATCAAATTCGGGTTTCAGTCCACCTACCATGTCTTCACTCCTGGTACTGTTTCCAGCGGAGGAAGCAGCTTTATCAAAGACCTGAACATTGATAACAAA
Organism: Bacteroidota bacterium; assembly: GCA_003151415.1. Taxonomy (GTDB): domain Bacteria; phylum Bacteroidota; class Bacteroidia; order Palsa-965; family Palsa-965; genus Palsa-965. The sequence goes on along the minus strand of PLXK01000113.1, from coordinate 69,014 downwards.
TATGCTGTGGAAAGCGCAGTCTATATCTCCAACGAACAAACCCTTACGCCCAAACTGAGCGTCAATTACGGCTTGCGTTTTGTTGTGTTTGACCAGATCGGGCCCAGCACCATATTCAAGTACGACAGCACCGGCGCCATTACCGACACAACAAAGTTCAGTACCCACAAAATCATACAGCAGTACGGCAGTCTTGAGCCGCGTGCAGCCATCCGATATACGCTCAATAAAACGAGCTCTCTTAAAGCCTCTTATACAAGGACAAGCCAGTTTGTCCAATTGCTCTCCAACACAACCGCGTCCACGCCGACCGATCTGTGGGTTCCTTCCAGCACAATCATTAAACCACAGCTGTGTGATCAATATGCTTTGGGTTATTTCAAAAACTTCCGGGACAACATGTTCGAAACTTCCATCGAAGTCTATTACAAAGACATGCAAAATCAGATTGACTACAAACCCGGAGCGGATATTGTTCTGAACCCGGTTGTCGAATCTCAGCTTTACTTCGGAAAAGGCCGTTCGTATGGAACGGAATTCCTCATCAAAAAAAGCGAGGGGAAGTTTACCGGATGGGTCGCCTATACCCTCTCACGTACAGAGCGGCAATTTCAATACATCAACAACAATTCCTGGTATCCTGCAAAACAGGACCGCACCAACGACATATCGACTGTTCTGATGTACAACCTGGGTAAGAAATGGACTTTTGGCGCGGTCTGGGTATATGCCACGGGCAATGCGGTAACCTTTCCCGTTGCCCAATATCAGTACGAAGGGCATGTGATTTCCTATTACAGCGACCGCAACGGATACCGTATGCCTGCTTATCACCGTCTGGATCTTTCTGCCACCCTTCACCGCCCGAAAAAGAAAAACTACGAGGCCGAATGGGATTTCTCGATTTACAACGTCTATGACAGGCACAATGCCTACGCCATCCAGTTTGAACAAAACCCCAATAACCCTGCACAAACGCAGGCTGTTAAGACATGGCTCTTTGGCACGATCCCTTCGGTAACCTATAATTTCAAGTTTTAAGACATGAAAAAATTCATGACATTGCTCCTCTTTATTCTCCTTGGCATGTATTCCTGCCAGGAAGTGATCACAGTAAACCTCAATTCCGTTTCAGCAAAAGTGGTTGTCGAAGGCAATATCAATAATGCACCCGGGCCTTATACAATCAAGCTGACCAACACCACGAATTATTTTGACCCGAGCTCTGTCAGTTATTTATCAGGCGCCAGTGTCACCATCGCCGACAACGCTGGTCATTCAGAAACACTGCAGGAATCCAGCCCCGGAAATTATGTCACATCAACACTAGTCGGAACAATAGGCCGGACGTATTATCTCACCATCGTTGCCAATGGACAAACCTATACGGCATCTTCGATCATGGCCGATACCGTGAGGATAGACTCCATGTCGTATGCCCTTCGCCTTCCAAGGCCAGGTTCCACTGCACCTCCTTCCTACTCCCTGACCTGTTCCTACACCGATCCCGCTTCCACGATTAACTATTACGGATTCCGCCTCTGGAGAAACGGGCTTATCATCAACAATATCGTTGACAACCGGGTAGAATCCGACAAGCTCTTCAATGGAACCGCACAACAAGTCCGGATTCGAAACACCGAACTGATAGCCGGCGACAGCGTCAGAGTGGATCTGATTGCTTTTGACAAAAACGCGTACGACTACTACAACACTCTGAAAGCAACTCTGAATGCGGGAGGCCCTTTCTCGGCTCCGCCGGCCAATCCCGTGAGCAATATCAGCAACAATGGTGTTGGTTATTTCGGCGCTTTTGCAATTACGCACCGCTCCATGCTGCTTCAGTAAATTTCAGCTGATTCAACCAACCTTGCGGTGAAATTCTGAAATCTAGTGCTATATTTGGGTTACACATGAACGACCCTTCCAAATTGAAATCTGCCTGCCCGCTTTTCCTATTCCTTCTTTTCTGTTCGGCATTTCCCTTTGTTTCTTTTTCACAGCAATTCAGTTTCCGGAACTACTCCGTCGAAGATGGCATAGCCCAAAGTCAGGTGTATGCACTTTGTGAAGACAGCCGCGGTTTTCTCTGGATGGGTACACGCGGAGGGGGGCTTAACCGATACGATGGATTGAATTTCAAAACATATACCGAAAGAGACGGCTTATCCAGCAACTATATATTCTCTATTCTGGAAGATACCTGCCATCAGATCTGGATCGGAACGAATAACGGACTGAGCCTTTACGACGGAAAGCATTTCAAAAATTATTTTCCAAATCATGACAGTTCGGAAGTGCATGTTCAGACCATTACAAAAGATAAAAACGGTGTTTTATGGCTGGCAACGAACAAAGGCATTTACACATTCCGCGCAAATGCATTTCAGCTTTTTGAACCCTGTTTTGCCAATCAGAATGTACTCAGTCTTTTTGCAGATCATACCGGTGCTGTATGGGCTTCGAGTGTTGAGAATGGACTGGTCAGGATCAGCCACAACACAAAAACCGGCACCCGTGAAATAAAATCTTTTGGGAAAGGAAGCGGGCTGGGAAAAATTACGGTTCAGTGCATTCAGGAAGATCATAAGGGACACATTTGGGTGGGCAGTTTTGGGATGGGTTGCTTCGCATTCGACGGAGCATCTTTTGTCCGCACAAGCAAAAGTACGGAGCTGAATAAAAAAATAGTCCTCGATATACAACCCGATTCTCATGGAAACATGTGGATCGCCACTTTAACTGACGGAGTTTGCAAATGGGACAGTAATGACAGCACCCTGGTTTTTCTGCAAGAGAAAGAAGGCCTTTCCAACAATCATGTACGTTGTATTCTGGAAGATTCAAGAGGTGATTTCTGGTTTGGCACATCCGGCGGCGGAGTCAGCAAATACTACGGCCAGCCGTTTACGCATTTCACAAAAAACAACGGACTGAACAGCAATTTCGTTTACAGCGTTTTTCGTGACAGCAGAGACAGGCTATGGCTTGGAACGGGTGATAAAGGAGTATGCATGTACGATGGGAAATCGTTTTATCCTTTTTCCGCCGAAGAAGGATTTGACAATCTCAAAGTCAAAGCCATTGCCGAAGACGAGAACCGTTTTTTATGGCTCGGCACCGACGGCAAAGGCGTTTATGTATATAATGAAAAAGAGTTTCAGCCGATTCAGGAGCTGCATGGAAAATACGTCCGCTGCATACTCAAAGACAGCAAACAAAATATGTGGGTCGCAACGGCCGGTTCAGGGATTTATAAGCTGAGTCCTGGTGCTGACAAAAAGAAAAAATATACTGTCCTTTCCATTCATTGGGACCCTGGCAGCGCCAAAAACAGGATCAATTGTTTGGCTGAAGATAAAAAGGGCCGCATCTGGTTTGGCGCCGAAACAAACGGAATCGGATACATAGAAAACGACAAGGTTGTCCGCACTTTTTCACAGAAAGACAAACTTGTCAGTGACGTAGTCAGAAGCATGCTCATCGATCGTTCAGGCAACCTGTGGGTCGGAACGGCCGGTTCCGGGGTCAGCCGCATTGAACTCAGCGGAGATTCTTTCCGGATTGAATCCATCAACCTTTCTGACGGTCTGACTTCCGGGAATATTTACTTGCTGAGCAGAGACAACGAAAACAATCTGATTCTGGGCACAGAATCGGGCCTGGATAAATTAAAGCTGAACCCCGACGGGCATATCCTGGAGCTAAAACATTTTGGCAAAGCCGAAGGGTTTTCGGGCATAGAAACCTGTCAGAATGCCGTTTTTGCGGATTCCAACGGAGTTATCTGGTTTGGAACAATCAATGGACTGACAGCCTACAATTCGCATAACAAGACAAAGAACAGACTGGCTCCGAACATACGCATGAGCAACATCAGCCTTTTTTATCAGCCCATTGAGAAAACCGCTTATGCGGATTACATCGGGAAATGGGGTGAAATTATAAAACCGCTTGTCTTTCCTTACGACCAGAATCACATTGGATTCGATTTTGACGGCATCAATCTGAGTTCTCCCGAACATGTACTCTTTCAATGGAAACTGGAAGGCTTTGATAAAGACTGGTCGCCAGCGGGCCCGAGACACGATGCCACGTATTCAAATCTTCCGCCGGGCAATTATACATTTGAATTTAAAGCCGCCAATGAGGATGGCGTATGGAACAAAGAACCTGCCCGTCTGCATTTTGTCATTTTAAAACCTTTCTGGCTGAAAACGGGCTTCATTGTTTTGTGCATCGTCGCTTTTTTACTTTTTGCCGGGCTTCTTTTCAGATGGAGAGAAAAGGTGCTTCAGAAAAAATCGACAGATGAAAAAAACAAACTTGAAACGGAAAAGATCCTGATTGAGCTCGAACAAAAAGCTTTGCGGTTGCAGATGAACCCGCATTTTATTTTCAATGCTCTAAATTCAATACAGGCCTCTATTTCCAGGAACAACGAAGAAACAGCCCGCTATTATCTGGCCAAATTTTCCAAACTCATGCGAATGATTCTGGAGCATTCGGGCAACACGCTTATCCCCATCGAAGAAGAAATGAAGGTGCTGGATGATTACCTTTGCATTGAAAAATTCAGCAGCGGCGATCTGTTCGATTACAACATGCGAATCGACCCATCCCTTGCAGACGAAGACATCAGCCTGCCACCGATGATGATTCAGCCTTTTGTTGAAAATTCAATTATTCATGGCCTGAAGGGAATGGAGCAAAGAGGCATAATCAGCATTGAATTCTGCAGAAAAGGAGATTTCCTGGAATGTACCGTAACAGATAACGGTATTGGAAGAGCCCGGGCGGCACAAAACATCCGTGCACAACAGGATCAGAATCACAAATCCACTGCGCTAAGAGTCACTCAGGAAAGACTGGACATCCTCAATAAAGAAACCATTCTGAAGTCACTGGAGATCATCGATCTTTTTGATGCTTCGGGAAAGGCGTGCGGAACAAAAGTACTGATCAGGGTTCCGATCGGCTAAAACGGGTCTATCCATTGAGCCGCACTAAAAAACCCTTAAACCGGCTAAAAAAATAAGCATATCTTTACCAAAAGGCCTATGCTCAACGCTGTCATCATTGACGATATAGAAGATGCACGGAAAACCCTCAAAAAGGATTTGGCTGCCTGGTGCCCGGAAGTGGCAGTGATTGGCGAAGCAGGAGGCGTGGTGGAAGGAGCCAGACTGCTGCAGAAAATTCAGCCGGATGTCGTTTTTCTGGATATTCAGATGCAGGACGGCAGCGGATTTGATTTGCTGGATATCCTGAAAGACATTTCCTACCGGATTATTTTTACTACAGCATCGGATGCACATGCCATCCGCGCTTTTCGTTTTTCGGCTGTCGATTATCTGCTCAAACCCATTGATCCGGATGAATTGCGGGAAGCTGTTAAAAAACTTTCTGATAAGCCGGCGGGAAGAGAAAAGACCCTTGATCTGCTCAAATCAAACATGGAAGGAAAGGACAGGAAGCAGGAAAAACTTGCCCTTCATTCGCTCGATAAAATTCACGTTGTCAATATTTCCGAGATCCTGCGCTGCGAATCCAGCATCAATTACACCAACTTTCATTTTACCGGGGGCAAACAATTGCTTGTTACCCGGACCTTGAAAGATTTTGACGATCTGCTGACCGGACATGGGTTTTACCGGGTTCATCACTCTCATCTGATCAATACCAAATTCATCAAAGAGTTTGTCAAAACAGAGGGAGGATACCTGGTGATGAACGACGGAACTTCCATACCCGTTTCATCGCGCAAGCGTCCGGAGGTTCTGAAAATGCTCGAAAATATTTAGTTGCCCTGCAGACGCAGCAAAACAAGCCAACAAAGACTTGGGAAAAGCTCAACCAGTTTCCCTTATTTTTTTTATTTTTACACTCAAACCCAGCATAGCTATTCGATGCGCCGTTATATCCATCTGAATCTGATTTTCATCCTTTGTTGCTTTTCTGCAAAAGCGCAGCCGGTTAAACAAGCACAACCCACCGTCGAAGAACAGGGTCTTGTGAAATGGATGTCATTCAATGAAGCGCTCGAACTGAATAAGAAACAGCCCAAACCTTTTCTGGTCGACATTTATACCGACTGGTGCGGCTGGTGCAAACAAATGATGCGCACCACATACTCCGATCAGAATCTTGCCGGATATATCAATACCTGGTTTTATCCTGTGAAATTCAATGCCGAGGGACATGACACCATCGTCTATCAGGGTGTCAAATACTTCAATCCCGGCAAAGAACCGCGATCAACACATCAGCTGGTGATTAAATTTCTGGGCGACCGGATCTCCTATCCTTCCACTATTTTTATTGGCAATAATTTTCTTTATCAGCTCAATACATCGGGCTATCTGGACAACCGACAGATCGAACCGATCCTTGTTTATTCGGTCGAAAATATTTTCAGAACAACAGCTTACGAGGAATTCAAAACGCATTTTCAAAAAGCCTTTTACGACACTTCCAAAACGAAAGAACCGGCCATGAAGTGGTACGGCTTTGCTGAAGCACAGAAGCTCAATAAAAAGGAACCGCGTAAATTTCTGATCGATATCTATACCGGCTGGTGCAACGGTTGCAATGTGATGAACAAAACAACTTTCAGCGACCCGCTTGTCAGGGATTACATCAGCAAACATTATTATCTGGTAGATCTCAACGCAGAGACAAAGGACAGTTTGAATTTCGAAGGAAAAACCTATTTCAATAATGGCAGCAATGGCACACCATTTCATGACCTGGTCATGGAACTGACTCACCGCAGCCTTTCCCTGCCAACTCTGATCATCCTGGATGAAAACATGAAAAGCATTGACACCCTGCCCTTTTACCTTTCTCCTGAAAACCTGGAACCCATTGCCTTGTTTTATGGAGACAATGCATACAAAACCATGAAGTGGGAACCTTATCTGAAGCAGTTCGGGGAAAAGAAAAAAGAGAAAGAGAAAGAGAAAGAGAAGAAATAGGGTGAGAAACAAGATACCGAAGCATTCCTACTGCATATCCTGAAACTTGCCTTTGAATTTCAAATAGGTAATGGATTCCCAGCGAACAACGGCAGAGGCGTCGATACTTTCCTTATCCGGAAAGCTCAGTTCATAATCGATATAAAAGAATGGATTGTGGTTTGGATTCATCAGGGCCATAAACTTGATATTGCCCGCCTCGGTCATCAGCAGATTCCTGTGGTAATGCTGCATCACAACTTCTTTTATCATTTGGATGACGCAGACACCAGGAGCTATCGGCGAATCGGGGAAATGTCCTTTGTAAACCGGATGATCAGCATTCAATTCGATTTTCGCATTCATCTTTTCAGGAGAACTGGTGTTTATCTCCCGGATGAAATAAAAATCTTCGAGTAGTAATAATTTTTCCATTTGAAGATCAAAGGTAATGAATGTTTTGCTCATAGGGGGACAGATCCCGATTTTCGAAATCAGCAAATTGTTTTCGCCGGTTAAAGCATTTCAACTTTTGAGCAAAACAGAACCATGGTCTCCGGCGCCGATGGCTGACATGGTTTTAAAGCTTTTCAGAACCCGGCCAGACCCCTTCTTCCTTGTTCTTCCCTACAGACCGAGATACCAGAATCCGATATTTTTTCTGCAACCAATTGTTTGAAATCCTCCTGGGGTTCAAGTTTTCCAGCCCCATGCGGCCACAACGGGCTCTGCCAGGATATCCCCTCAAATACGTCAATTTCACTAAAACAGAACTCTTTCAGGTAATTAACGTACAATGGTTAACAAGTTCCCGCTCCCGAAATTTTTATTGCCCCTCGAATTTATTATCTTTATGAATGGCTATGATAAAACCCGCTTTTGTGTTCATTTTTCTGATTTGTTTTCTGAAGGCTGGCTTGGCTCCTGCTCAGGAAACCGAGCAAGGTAAAATTGAAGTGCGCTGTCTGAAAGACGAGAGCTGTCATTTTTACATTCAGGACAAACGGATTTACAGCTACGGTCTGGATACCACCTCCCAGGTACGCTTCTGGAGAACAATCATCAAGATGAGTCCCGACAGCGGAATCATGAATGTGGCATCCAACAGAATGATGCTTAGCCGGATCACTGTAAAGGAATACAATCACCTGAGTGATGCCCGGAAAGATTCCCTTCGCACTTCCCTCAGAACCTGCTATATGTTGCCGGATTCAGAACCCATTTTTTTCAGTGCCGGCAAAAACAATTTTTACGACATTGAAGGTGTCATGCCCAATATCGATAAAGGCATTCGCATATTTGAAAACGAGAATACCGATCCTTTTTACGCGCAGGTCATCATGCTTATCGAAAGCCCCGGAAAATGCACTGGGAAATCCTGCGTGGGGGCCATGGGATCTTTTCAGCTGATGAAATCGGTAGCCCGCAACATGGGTCTGAAAGTAAATAAGAACGTGGATGAACGCAGGGATTTTGACAAGAGCGCATGGGCTGCGGCAAAACTGATCCGTACCATTTGCATTCCCTACGCAAACAAAATGCTTGACGATCACAAAATCAGTTACGATCCCAGCGATCTGTGGTACCGTCTGCTCATTCTGCATTGTTACCATGCCGGAGCCGGCAATGTGGCCAGGGCCCTGGATGTGATTAACCCCTGTGAAGGAAACATTGATCTTATCAAACAGCTCTGGCAAACAAAGGCAGGCAATTTCGGAATGGCTTCTCAAAACTATTCACAGGTGGCCCTTGCCAATCTCATCGAACTCGATCAGATTATCCAGGCCAGCGGAAACAGCATTCACCTGGTTGATCCTCCCAAATCAACTGGATTTGTTGCCCCTCCTACCCCTTCGGAGGGAAACTAAAATTCATTGCAGCAAGGCAATTTCCTTCGGCTTATTGAACAAAAAAAATACGATTTTCCTGATTTAGGTTTCGACTTGTCACCTGCATTATTCGGGTATAATTTTGACAAAGCCGAATTTCGAAACTGCTGTGACCGGGTTTAATCTTTGGTCTCCGTTTTGGCACGGATTATTTTCATTTCGCATTTGGCCACAAGTTTGCCGTTGCAGGTCAGGCGACCTTCTATACGCGACACATTAAAAACTTCGTTCTTCACTTGTATTTCGGTAATGAGCTCTTCTCCGACAGAAGGATGAAAGTATATCTTCAGATCGCTTAAAGCTCCGATAAATCCCAGACCTGGCTTTTCACCCAGTTTCTTCACATTGTAACCGCCTTTCGCTGCTGCACTTTGTGCAATATTTTCCATGATGCCGGGTTCCCTCAACACCCCATCCTTCACAAAAATATTGTCCTGACGAACCGTAAAGCCTGTAACAATCTCCTGCCCTTCGCAATGGTAGATGCAGTCAATCATAAGCATCGGTGCTTCGTGTGGAAGATATTCAGAAATCTCGTTTATCCCGACGAGTTCTTTGGTAGTTTGCTCCATCAGCATAGTGTTGTTGCGCTTATCAGAATAACAGCTCGAATTCAGTTCATCCCGTTCTTTCCGGAATTGGCAAAGATAATCAATCTCACTTAAGTACCCGCATGCCGGTCTAAAGCTTTCATTTTGTGCTTTTTCAGTCACATTTCATTTCCCTGCAGCCTTTGTTGCATTTCCGGTAAAACATACTGTTTTTTTTAAAGAATTGGATTCGGTTTTCCTGAAAAGCGAATGCTAAAAATCAAGAGATACTAGGTTTGGAATATTTATCACATTGGCTGAACTTCCGGGGATGCTATTCAATAGATCTGTCCGGAGATGAAAAAACTACTTATCCTTCTTTCCCTTTCATTCCTTCCCTTTGCTGCCCTATGCTCGCATATCGTGGGAGGCGACATTTCAGTGAGGGCTCTTGGCAACAACCGGTTTGAGATAACCCTTCATTTTTTCAGAGACTGCAACAGCAGCACCCCTTTTGACGTCCCCATTCCATTGGGAATATTCGACAAAAAAAACGATTCGCTTGTCATGACCGATTCCATGAATCTGATTTCCCATACCATACTTAGCCTGGGAGATTCCTGTTTCAAACCCACCAACCTTTGCGTGGAACAAGGACTGTTCATCGACACCATTACACTGCCCAACAATCCATTTGGTTATTACCTGAGCTGGGAGCGTTGCTGCCGCAATGCAATCATCAGCAATATTGTCAGTCCATCCAATACCGGTATGGTTTTTTATGCGGAAATTCCCGATCCGCTGCTGATGGATTCTTCCCCTGTTTTCGGGGCTTACCCGAGAGGTTACATGTGTGCAAATCAACCGAACATCCTGAATTTTGCGGCAACCGACGCCGACGGCGATTCGCTGGTGTATTCTCTGGTAAAACCCTTTGCCGGTCATACGAGTGCGGGAGCGCCCATTGCCCCCAGTCCCATTTCCGCTCCCTATGATACGGTCACTTTCGCCTGGCCTGCCTATGGCATGTTCAATATTGTCGGGGGGGCCCCGCCGATGACCATAAACAGCCGCACCGGAACCGTCACTGCCCAACCCAATGCCCTGGGCGTGTTTGTTTTTTGTGTGGAAGTCGATGAATACCGCAAACACCAGAAGATCGGTACACTCAGAAGAGATATTCAGATGGAAGTACTTCCCTGCAACAACAACCTGGCTCCGGTTTTTGTGTCCCCTCCTGATTCCTCGTACACCCTTATTGCCGGCCAAAGTCTTTGTCTTGCTATTGCCGCCACTGATGCCGATAATGATTGGGTAAGCCTGAAAGGCAGTTCCGAACTTTTCTCCAATTCTCCCTCAGAGCCTGCAACCTCCTTTATGCCCGACAGTGCAAAGCAAACGGCGCAAAACATGTTGTGTGTGCAAACAACATGCAGCCAGATCAGGCAAGCCCCATACAAAGTGCATTTTATTGCAAAAGATTACTCCTGCTATCCAAGCAACACAACGGTCTTCGATCTAAGCATCCTTGTAAAAGCTCCGATCGACAGCAAACTGGATACGCTTATCCCCAATATCTTTACACCCAACGGTGATAGCCAAAATGATTTCTTTCAACTCAACACTGCGCATTTGAGTTCCTGTTTCGACAGTTTCAATATCCAGATTTTTGATCGCTGGGGAGTTATCCTGTTCGAATCATCCGACTTTCATTTCAAATGGGATGGCCACGCAAAAACCGGGAAGGAAGCGGCTGCAGGGGTTTATTATTATGTATTGAAGGGAAATTATCTGAATTCGGCTTTCGATTACAAGGGATTTATACAGCTTGAACGATAACCGATCAAAGAAGAGAAACAGATCCAAGAAAGAGAACGACTATGAAGTTTGTGTTTCCCGGAGTGAAAACGCGAACACAATACACGTCAACAGGTCAGGATTTTTTGTCCGCAGTTAAACAAGGCCCGGCATACATTTTCAAAAAGCCCTGCATCAGTGTTTCCGGATCTCCTTTCAGGTCATGAATTTTCGCCTTTGCATAATTCACAAATGCTTTTTTCTCATCTGTTGTATATTGGGAGCTGAATCTTTTTCCTTCTTCCAAAAGATCAGCGGCTATATAATTCAGGGGCCAGAGTTTGTAGTTACTGCGGATGCGGGAATCAATCATCAGGCACAATTGCCTTATCTTTTCATTCTCATTCGGGTACTTGTTGGCATCTTCCAGTTCAGAGCAAAAGGGCTTGCCAGCCTGAATGTGGATCCGGCCTTTGTTACCCATGATTCCTGTAAGAATGCTGTTCAGATCTTCGCCCGGAGCCTTTTTGTAGATGGAATGCAAAGAGGAAAGATAAAGCTCCTGAGTCTTCAGCGCGTCACAGGGTTCGTATTCATACGAAATCGTTACCGGAACAATATTGAGCTGTGAAAAGCTTTCCAAAAAATTTCCATTTCCACTGAGATTCAGCATTTTCAAAAGTCCGGTCTGGGTTTGATCCAAGCCATCTTTGGTGCGGCCGTTTCTTTGCGCAATCCAGACAGAAACCTGCTTGTCCACTAGAGTGTGCCGGATATAGGCTGAAAATTTTCGCGATCTGTCGTAAAGTTCCCGGTTCGTTCCTTCGCGCTGAACGGTGAACATCCTGTTCATCCTTCCGAAATCGGTGATGAATCCGGGTTCCATCAGATTGTCCCCGATGGTAATTTCTGAAGTCGGAAAACCGTTTTCAACAAGCATGACCTCGAGAATAGCCGAATCAAGAAGGATATCGCGGTGATTGGCAACAAATAAATAGGTCTTGTTTTTATCCAGATTTTCGAAACCCGATCCTGTCAGCCCCGAAGAAGACCGCTCAAGCAATGTCTGGATGGCCGAATGCATAAACTCCATCTGGAAGTCCATCACGCTGTTCACCCGGTTTGCCTTGGCCTGCGCTTCGGCCATACTCATTTCGGGCCAAAGGTGATGGACCAGCTTTTCAAAAGAGGGGTCCTTGCTCATGCGCTGAAGAACATCATGCGCTTCAGAATCATAATAGGGGCGAATATCTTCAAAATCAAAAGCCTCTGCAAACGGGCTTTTCCTGATCTCCTGAGCAGTCATATGCGTTCAATGTGCTTATCCCGCGTTTTCTAAAGCTGGAATATTACTGTTATGTTTTATATCAATTCACTAAGAAATGAAAAGGACCGGGTTAATCCGCCTCATCCCAACCGGAATCCNNCACAATAATGGCAAAACAGATTTTCAGTCTGCGCCCGTTTTCAGTGTGTTTATATGTCAAAAAATGAGCGCATAAGCTATTGAAAAGCTCAGGCTATATCAGCGGATCAACTGCACAAAGCCAGTCTTCGCATACGATTTCCCATCACTGCCATTGGCTTTCAAAACATAATAATAGACACCATCCTTACAAGCCTGACCTGTGCTGTTTCGCCCGTCCCAGGAATCATAATCAGCCACCATTTCATATACCTTACCGCCCCAGCGGTCGTATATTTTGCAATTCAGGTAAGAAATATTCGTCGTGGTGATTTTAAAAACATCGTTCACCAGATCCGAATTCGGGGTAAAAACATTGGGAATAATCAGACTGGAAGCCGTTGTAAGAGAATCACAGGCTTTTACTGAAACATCATCAATATAATAATAAGATGCCGTTGAAAGTAGTCCATTGAGTCTGAGGGTATCTGTGTTTGCATCGTCTTTAAAATTCCCAAGCGTGATGAATTTTTCACCTCCCTGAGCTATATAATTTCCGGTAATCAGAACCCAGCTCAAGGTATCTTTCAGATAGATATGGGCAGCAGAACTGATCTGAGGAACAAAAGGAAGCGGGGCCTGATTTAAGGCAGCAATGGCACCCGGCGAGAGGAAAGCGCCAAACTGAGTGATGGCAAAACCCGATGTATTGGCCAGACTGACATAAAATGAAATGCAATAACTCCTTTGGGCAACCAACGAATCGGATAAGCGCGCCTGAATGTATGATCTCTTGTTACCCGGGTTCTCAAAACAAGACACTCCGGCATATCCCGATCCGGAATGGGCCGTTTGAAACCCCAAAGCATTCTGAGGGACACCGGCAAGACCGGCAGGGGCGCAGGAATGAAAGAAATCAGAAGAATCCAGAGTCGGACTATACCAGGAAGGAGCGAGGTTGATTTGAGTGAGCCTGGAAGGACAGCTGGTAAACGTTTCAAAACTCCCGTTGGGCACCAGGTTTTGTGCACCCATGCAGAAACTGAGAAAACCCAAACAAACTGTTCCAAATATCTTTTTCAAGAATAGAATTTTTCGATTTCACTAAGTCTGTAGCAATAAACAAAGATACAAAGGAAGCCCGGAACCTCCGCTTTAAATGGGGCTTAATTTGTTAACCGGACATTGTTAATGAGAAGAGGGATATCCCGGTGTTAAACATCGTAATCAACGACCACCTTCGGGGTAATGGGATGAGACTGGCAGGTCAGGATAAAGCCTTCTTTGACTTCGTTGTCTGTCAGGGCGTAATTGTTATCCATCTTAACTTTGCCCTCCAGCAATTTCGCCCGGCAGGTGCAACATACCGCACCTTTGCAGGCATAGGGCACATCCAGGCCCTCATCCAGCGCTTTGTCAAGAATAACCTTTCCGTTACTGGCCAGATCGAATTCTGTTTTCTGCCCATCCATAATCACCGTTACCTTACTGAAGGTATCGGCCACTGAGGCTGATTCCTGTTCTGCCTTATTCACCGCTTCCAGAACGGCAGTAAAGTATTCGATGTGAATGCGTTTTTCATCGATCTTCAATTCCTGGAGACTGGCTTTCACATTCTCCATCATCGGGCCCGGTCCACAAATAAAATATTCGTTGTCGCTGCCTTTCTGGATGTGCTTTGCCATAAGGGCCTTCACCTTCTCCTTGCTTAGCATGCCTTTATACAACTCATCGATGCCAGAGGCAGGCGTTTCAAGAACATGATACAGACCAAAACGCCCGGAATTAATTGCCGCAAGCTCTTCAAGTTCTTTTTTGAAAATGGTGCTTTCGGCATCGCGGTTTCCGTAAAACAGAATCAGGGTACTGAATGGTTCTGCCTGAATAATGGTTTTGATGATGGATAACATCGGTGTAATGCCGCTTCCCCCTGCAAAAAGCACATAATTTTTTTTGTTGGATGCCGAGAGGGGCGTATAGAAATTGCCCATGGGGGTCATGACTTCAACTTCATCGCCACCCTTCATCTTGTCATTGATGAACCCCGAGCCCAGCCCGTCTTTTACTTTTTTAACGGCAATCCGCAACTCACGGTCGGCAAGCGGGCTGCTGCAAAGCGAATACGATCGCCTGATTTCCGTACCATTTATCTTAAGCTTGAGGGTGAGGTACTGACCCTGTGTGTATTTGTATTCTTCCTGAAGTGAAGACGGTATTTCAAAGGCAACGGAAACGCAGTCGGCAGTTTCGCGCCGGATATCGGAGATCTTGAGTGAATGAAATTTTGCCATAATGAATGCCTTGTTTTTAAAAAATGTCTTGCTGAACCGTTTCAATCCGGATTCCAATCCTTTGTTGTTGCTTTCAATTCCGGAAGGATTTTAGCCTTCTGAGTGGGATCAGCCTGGATGCAAAATTAGAATTTCCTGACAATTGGAAGAAAGGAGATCTTGTTTTTCAGGAATTGTGCTATATTTGTTCATATCGAAAGATAAAATGAACCTTGTTTTGACAAACACTTTTTCTTATTATTATCCGGATTATCCCTCCGGAACAGGCGTCTATTGATCTCTCTGTTGTTAAAATCAACAAAAAGACATGCAACCCGGTTCAAAAGAACCGGGATTTTTTTTGTTCCCAACCCAATCTAATCAGCCCCTTATGAAACAAATTTTTGAGAAATACACCGATGAAGACCGGCTTGTTTGGCAGACCCTGTTCGACCGCCAAATGAAAAATCTGAAAGGTAAAACATCCGAAGCCTTTCTTTCGGCCCTTGAAACCGTTCGTTTTTGCCGGGATCAGATACCCGATTTCAGGGATCTGGACAAGACTCTTGGCGCCATCACAGGCTGGAGTATGGAAGTTGTGCCGAACATCATTCCCCAAAAACAATTTTTTGAGCTTTTGGCTTTCAGGAAATTTCCGGCAACAACCTGGCTGCGTAAAATGTCTGAGCTGGATTATCTGGAGGAGCCCGATATGTTTCACGATGTTTTTGGACATGTACCCCTGCTTAGCAACGGACCCTATACGCAGTTCTTTACAGGTATGGCACAACTGGCCATGAAACATGCTGACAATCCACTGGCCATTGAGCTCTTGGGAAAAGTATATTGGTTTACCATCGAATTCGGTTTGATCCGTGAGAAGAATTTCATTAAAATATATGGCGCAGGTATTATTTCATCGGCAGGAGAAACAGTGTTCAGTCTCAGCAGTAAACCCAAACACCTCGATTTCGACGTGAAAGACATCATGCGCTCAACATTCAGGACAGATGTGTTTCAGGAAAAATATTACATCATCGAATCGTTTGATGCTTTGTACCAGTCCCTGCCTGAAATTGAACGGGTGCTGGAAAAGGAGCTGAAGGAGGTGTTGAGATACTGAGTGTTGGGGTGTTGGGGTGTTGGGGTGTTGGGGTGTTGGAATGTTGAAGTTCAAAAGAGAAACAGGGCGCAGAAAGAGAGCGGTACAGGTTCGTTTTTGCTTTCTTTCTTGGGAATAGAATTTAACATTTTGACCCTCAACATTCCAACACCCCAACATTGAACACTTATTTAGTACATTTGATAAAGCCTTTCCAACTCTTTAAAACAAATGAAAAACCTTATTTTTCTTCTGGCCTCTGTCTTTCTTTTTCTGCCTTTATCTCATCGTGCCTCTGTATATCGTGACACCTGTTCTATCACAAATACGAAAATCGCCACCGATATAAAAAGCAAAGACATTCTGGGAGTACAAATAGATTTCGACTACTTTCTTCAATACGATGTTAAGCACAAAAAGCAGGAGCCCCTTAATTTTATCATCGAGATAGACATTCTCGATCATTTGGGAAAACAGCTTCACGCAGTGGGATCAGAATCCTCGTTTAACAGAAAAGGATTTGCAGGAGCCGAAAAGACAGAACGCATGGTAGCGGTCAGAACAAAAACCGCTCAGCATTTTTTTGTTCCCTACTATTGTTTCGATTTGCCTCCCGGCCAGACTCCTCTTCAGGTCAGCATCCGGGTTACACTCAGAGACTCTGCCTTTGATGAAAAACCACGAATCATTTCAACAAACGGAACAACATCCCAATCCTTCACAATATCCAAACCTCCCACATGCAAAGTCCGCATGCTTTGCTCCGGTGTACGTGTTTCGGAAACAGATCACGGCAAAAACTGGGACTTTGGATTGTCCGGACTCCCCGACCCGATGTTTAAAATTATTCTCGACAATGACATTCAGCCTGATTTTATTTACAATTCCTCTTCGGTCGAAAACTCATTGTCTGCGGCCTGGATAGACTTTTCAGTTCCCTTCCTCATTTCTGAAGGCGACAAAATAACCATGGGCATTTATGACAAAGACACGCTCATCGATGATCTGATCGGAAAAGAATCACACACCCTTGACGAATGGCTTGACATTTCAAAGGCATCAAAAGAGCTCGTGTTCGATCAGGTGAAGCACTGTACGGTGAAGGTTGAAAAAGTGAAATGATGGCAAGACCAGAATCTGACCTATGAAAATTAAACTTCTCTTTGCCCTCTTGTTTTTATTGAGTTTGTCCTGTTCGGCAACCGAATGGTGCAACTATTACGTGTATGTGGAAAGTGAGTACATGCAGGGCCCTTGGACAAGAGAGGACGTGATATTTAAATACAGCCATGGAAAATACCTTCATCCCGTGCTCTGCGAGGATTTGTTCGGATCAGACAAAACTGAGCTGATCATTGCTGTGCTGGGGCATTTGAAAAAAGAAAGTGAGAACAGGTATAATTTCAAATACACTGTCGCCGAAATGGGTGATACCGCTTTTATTCAAACAAAGGATCCCATTCCAGGATTCGAAAGCATAAGAAACGAACTGATTGCATCCCTGCTTTTAAATAATTACAAGGTTTTGCTTATCAAACAGGCTGGAATCGAACACACCTATGTATTCAGTGACCTTGGCCTGCCATTTATGGATCTCTGCCTGCCCCCGAAAGCATCTGCAACAACAAGTCCCGGGCCAGTCCAGACATCAGATGCGATCGAACAAAAAAAACCGCTAAAGGAAGCAGCCAATCACCCCGACACCCTTAAAACAAAAAATCCGGAGAGTGAGGAAATAAAAAACAGCCAGGCGATTTCTCCGGATAGAATCTGGTTGTTTATTTCTATTGCCGTTAATCTATTCCTGATACTGATCCTGATTGTAAGGCAAAATAAACAGTCCAAATCATCCTGATTTTTTTGATTCCAGCCACATGAAAAACACGACCAAGCTCAAACATATTTTACAACTCTATACCGTTTCTCTCGATATGGATGCCGAAGAGCAGATCCACCTGAGTCTTTTCTCTAAACACAAATCAGGAACTGCCACATTTGCGGACAAGAGTTATACCAAGGTGATGGGCAGGGCTTTCAGCCACATGATGAAGACTGTAAAAGAGCAAACGAAAAAGCGTTAAATTGAAAAAAAACTGGAATTGTTTCTTTAAAGCGAAAAAAGACCAACCCAATCCGAATGAGTAAACGAATTTATTTGTTTTGTGCAGCAGCGGTTCTGGCAGCCCTGGGAGTTTATTATTATATGAACAGGCACATGGGTTCTGTTCGGAAACTCGAAATTGCAAAAAAGGAAGTCCGGCAGTTGGCAGCCAAAGAACAAATCAGGGAAGGAGACATTATCTTCCAGACATCTCAATCCAGTCAAAGCAAAGCCATTCAGCTGGCTACTCATTCCAAATACAGCCATTGCGGAATCATTTTCAAAGACTCTGCCGGATTTTATGTTCTGGAAGCGGTTCAACCGGTAAAGCATACTGCTTTAGACAAATGGATAGCAAAGGGGCTGGACGGAAGGTATGTAATCAAACGTCTGAAGAACGCTTCACAGGAACTGAATAACGATGTTATTGCCAATATGACAATAGTCGGCTACCTGTTCACCGGCAGTAGTTATGACACTTATTTTGGCTGGTCGGATGATAAAATGTATTGTTCGGAACTGGTCTGGAAGATTTATCAGAGGGGGGCCGGGCTGGAAGTCGGAAAACTTCAGAAACTGAAAGATTTTGACCTGACCAGCGAGCCGGTTAAAAGAAAAATGAAAGAACGCTATGGAAATCATATTCCTCTGAATGAAACGGTCATATCTCCCGTCAGCATTTTTGATTCGGAATTGCTTGAAACGGTTACAGAGAATTAAGGTGTCGCGACTCCTTCTTAAAGCATAAACTGGGCCGATATTTTAATTCCCCAGGGGTGGATGGCATACCCGTTATTCTGGGCCTCGTATTGCTGTATGTATTGATTGTCATTGTATGTGGCGCGGTAAATGAAATCAACCCGCAAAAAATCAAAAATGTTTGTAATCCCAGCTCCAACCTCCACATAGGGCATTTTATTCAGCTCGCTGAAATGGTTGTTCTGGTTAAATGACTGGTTGTTGCTGCTCAGGTTTCCATAAGCCGCATTGCAACTCAGCACTTCACGCAGATGCAGTTTCTTGATAAGCGGAATGCGGTTGAAAAACAGTCCCATAAAATAATGCTGGATATGGGCTTCTAAAAACTGGTCGCTGACAAATTCAGAATAGTTCATCAGGTTAAACGCGTTGGAGGCATAGAAAGGAGTTTCATTTCCCAGATGTATCTGCAGCAATGTATAAGGCACCGGTGAGAATACTTTACCGGCGGTCAGGGAATAAACGGTCGTTCCCAGGATTCCCCATTTGAGTCGCTGTGACATGGATAGGGATACTTTCTGATATCCAAAATCGCTGCCAATGAGATCTTTTATTCCCACGGTATAATTGAGATTAAAGACCGGTTTTTTAGAGACTCCGACCGACATCCGCTCATTGCCGTTCTGTACAAAAAGATCGCCCATGGAAAGGCGTGTGTCGAAGACCAGTTCGGTGATGGAATAATCCCTTTGCTGAAACAGGGAAAAGGGGTCACTGCCATAAGTAAACGGAAACAAAGGGAATGTGCGGATATTCTGGAAAGTGATTCGCTCGGTGAATCCGCGTTTCAGTTCGGATTCAAACCAGGTGCGTGCTTCATTTTTCCGGACAAACTGCCGCAGATCTCCAAAAGCATAGCTTGTGGAATACAGAATATTGTTGGCATTGCCAATGGTCTGTCCGCCTGCGTAGTTAAAAGAACTGCCCACCCGTTCGATATCATCCCGGTATTGCAGCCCCACTTTGGTCCATGGAAAACGGGACACGATGCGTTCCACCTGCATGTTGTATTTCCAACCTTTATCCAGAAAACCATAGGCCGCATATCCTCGAAGTATCCAGTCCTTGCTGAATTTATTGTTTGTCCGAAAGCCCAGACGAAGCCGCGTTCCCTCGTAACTGTTGTAGGAATACAGGTTGATGTAATGTCCAAAATCAACAGGGCCGACCGTCAAATAGCCCATGAACATAAAATAAAGTGCATTGACACTGTGCTTCACGATGGGAATGTTACGGACCGTATCAATTACCGTGAAATTCATCTCTTCGAGCTTCGATAACTTTTCAGAACGAATGGAATCCCATGTGGCTGGGCTTTTCAAAAGAGCATCTTCGGCAAAGTTGGTGTATTTTTCATAAAATTTTTCAGGCATGGGCTGATTCACTACATAGTCCGAACAGTTCTGATAGATCTTCATAACCATGCTCACCATATTTTCGGTCAGATCCACGTAGTCGATGAGAATTCTTGTTTTCGAGGGCATCCAGGGCCCCGCTGCGGTAGGCACCAGCTCCTGCTGGATGTGCACCCGCTCAACGAGATTGAAGTTGGCTTCTTTGGGAATTTCCAGATCAATTTGTTTGACTACCCAGCTGCTGTCGGCAATCCAGATGATCCCGGTAAAGACAGCGTCCTGAATATTTTTGGGAACAACGTTTATTTTGTAGCAAAAATTATTTCCGATAAGTACACTGTCGAGCAGGTAGTAATGGTAAAAGGTCATGGCATTGTCAGCCAAAGGCGAAAGGAAGGGCTTTTTAAGGACCTCCACATTTTCGCTGTAGAAATTGTAATTGTCAAAATCAGAACCGGTGAGTTGCGAAGCAGCGCTGCCGTCTTTTTTTCCGACAAAATTCATCCGGATAGCCGTCACATTTTCTCTTTTTTTCTTCGGCTCTTTTTGATAATAGACCTCTGAAACAACCTCGCTGAAATATACCGGAAGATTCGCCTTACTTTCACCGGCAATGATATCCATGCTGTCATACATGGAAACAACAGGCCTGAAGAATTTCCACTTGCGGATCTTTTTAGTCATCTTATCGACATCCGCTTCTGTCTTCGTGTAACTTTTGTAGTGGATATTTTCAAGGCTTTCCTTGTTGTATTTCTTTTTATTGTCCAGTGCATTCTGAACGATACGGATAGCCGGGTTCACCCCGGGATGAATCACCACACCCTCCAGCATTTTCGAATCTTTGGCCAGCTGGAAATCGATTGTCTGGATATTGTCTGTCTTTCGGATCTTTTTGCTTCTGGGTCTGTACCCCAGATAACGGGCCGTAAGCGAATCGTGGGTTCCCGTTGCCTTAAGTGTATAATACCCTTCGAAATCGGTGGTGGTACCGGTAAGTGTCCCACTCAGGTAAACGTTGACATAAGGCATTCCATCGTTGGTTCCGTATTCGGTCACACGGCCCTTCATGAGCAATTCCTGCTGCGCATAGACGGTGATGCCCGGGAGCAGAATAAACAAGAAAACAATGAGGTTCCGGGGTCTGTAAACAAACATCAGAGGTAAAGTTAGTAAATTATGGCTTTAAGAATTTCGGATAGTTTATCAGCAGACGATATGATCAGGAAAGATTATGATTGACTATCAAGCCATTGCCTTTTTGACTCCCGTTGTTTTCAAGATTTGTTTTCAAATGCTCAGGCCCTGCGACAATCGAAGACCATTCCGCGCATTCACGATCGTTGCTGATGCAANNTTCTGATGCAATCACGATCGTTTCTGATGCAATCACGATCGTTTCTGATGCAATCACGATCGTTTCGGATGCAATCACGATCGCTTCGGATGCAATCACGTTAGTTTTTTATGCAATCACGATCGCTTCTGATACATTCACGATCGTTGCTGATGCAATCACGTTAGTTTTTTATGCAATCACGATCGCTTCTGATACTTTCATGATCGTTGCTGATGCAATTACGATCGTTTCTGATGTAATCACGATCGTTGCTGGTGCAATCACGATCGCTTCTGATGCTTTCTAGTTACGTTTTGCAACATTCACGTTGAGTTTAGCTGATTTTCATAATCGAGCCAGGACTTTTAATGAAAAGAACAGGAAAATAGATTAACTTAGAGAGATAAGACCTCATTCCATGAAGGGACTCACAAAGATTTCTTCGTATCTGCTCATTGCCCTTCTTCAGTATATTCCGGCCAATGGACAAATTACACACCGCGATCAAAAAAAATACAACAAAGCCGTATCGAAATACGATCTTACAAAATATGACGAAGCCGAAAAAATCCTGCAGCCTCTTTGCAAAAAATATCCCAATACCAATTTCCTTTGGGATGTGCTTGCCCAGGTTCAGCTGAAAAATTATTACAAAAAAACAGAAACAGAAAAACACTTTAACTTTTCGGTCACAACCTCCGGCAAGGATGGCAAATCAAAAACAAACGATTCCCTGGCCGGGGCACTTGTCCGCATGTTAAATAGCAACCAGCCTTCGCGTATTTACTTCAAAAAATCTGTCGACACCTGGCGTGAAGCCACACTCCGGTGTTCCGAAGCCGAAATACCTTCCATGTTGCTGCGCACTTTTTTTCTGGACCCTGCCCTTGACTCTGCCGTTGGGCAAAATGCCCTCAAAGAGTTTAATCAGGGCGAGCAAGCTTTCCAAAAACAGAATTACAATGAAGCCATCGTGCATTACCAGAAAGCCATCGATCTGGACTCGACATTTTACAAAGCCCGTTTGTATATGGGCGATGCCTATTATGGAAAAGAAGATTATGTATTTGCTTCACGCTACTTCAGGGATGCTGTACGTTTAAGACCTGCCTTGCAGGAACCCCGAAAGTATCTCGTGGATGCATTGTATCACATGCATGCTTTCCAGGAGGCCGAGACGGAAGCCATCGACGCTCTTCTTGTATATCCCGATGTGGGCATGTTTTTAAAACTGGACATTGTCGCTAAGGCCGACAATAAACATTTCGACAGGCACTGGATAGAACGGGGTGTATTTCCGAATATGATGGGCGACCAGCCTCTGAACGAAAAAGGCGACCGCGACTGGATGGAATACATCAACGGCTTTTCGCTTATTGAAAAATACTGCGACAAAGACGGGATCATTGTTCAGAAAAATGATCTTACCAAATCACATTATGCGGAAGTCTTTTCCTGGGAATATATGCTTAAGAAAACCTCGTCCGACAAATTTCTTTTTGCACGAAAAATGCAGCAAGCCGGTTTTCTGGATTGCTATATTATGTTTTCCCAATACCATTTTGATTTCAACGCACAGTACCAGCATTTTGCAAAACAGAACAGGGAACGCTTAAAGAGCTACGTGGAGCTTTTGATGAGTCTTTGATCACTTAAAAAGCTACCGTCACATTCACATGTCCCCAGGCATGCGTTGTACCGTCTTTAAATTCCTGTGTAATTTCGACATTGGACATTTCTATACTCACTTGTTTCCAGGATGCCACGACCCCATAGAGAAGATAAAAAACAATTCGGTCTATGCTTTGTGAAGGCAGTGTGTACACACTTTCCCTGTCAAATAAGCCTCCCTGCATACTTGCATTGTAACCAACAAACTGAGCATACCCCCTGGCATAAACATAAACCTGAAGTTTTTTTGATTCTTTCGACTCGCCAGGTCCCAGGGCCTTGAAATACCCGTTCATCCTTCCCGTTCGAAAGATGGCTCCGGCATTGGCATAATCATAAACCGTTCCCGCCATAGCTTTACCCTGCAGAATGAATTCCAGGTACTTTTTATTGAGAATCCCTTTTTCATACAGAACAGAATAGTCAAGCAGAGCATCGTTTTTCATCTGGAACCGCCAGCCAACCGGCTGAATATCGCCCAGGGCCAGGTGAATTGCTTTTTGTTCCTGTTCGCACAAAGCGCAAGGGCCAATTCCTCCAAGATCCAATTCAGAGGTAATCCGTTGCTTGTTTTTGTCATCATTTGAGATTAAGGAATTTCCAAAAAAAACAACAGCAGCGTAAGGCCTGTCAAGTGGCCGCAAGGAGTCAATGCGGATGGAGAAGGGTGTGAAACAATCCTGGTTCAATGACAAGCTGTAATACTTCACAGCGTTGTTCGTCAATCCGATCAGAACATGAGACAGGGGTGATTTCCGAAAGGCAGGCAGAAACAATTCATACCGAAGCCCCTGGGTATAGTAGTTGTCGGTCTGGTCAAAGAAATCGTTTTCATAAATATGCCGGAAGATACCGGTTGGAGATATGGTACTTCGCAAAGAATCGGATTGGGCATGAAGAAAACCGGCAAGAAAAAAAAACAAAAGGAGTATCGAAAACCTCATTGCCCTAAACTGTTTTATGGAGAAACGAAATTCCCCTTGATCCAATTTACGAAAAAAGAGGCTTAGAACTTTAAAACTTCTTCAATCAATTTCGCTACTTTTTCTGCATTTGGAAGCATGGCCGTTTCGAGTACGGAATTCAAGGGGATGGCGGGCAGGTTTTCAGAACCAATGACCCGAACCGGGGCGTCGAGGAAGCTGAAGCACCATTCAGAAATTCTGCCGGCCAGGGCTTGTGAAAAACTGTTGTTTACCGGTTCTTCGGTAAGTACAATGCATCGGTTGTGCTTTTTCACTGAATCGAAAATGGCTTGTTCGTCGATGGGATTTAAGGTGCGAAGATCAAGGATTTCAACCTGAGCCGGGAATTGTTTTGATGCATTCTTTGCCCAATACACACCCATGCCATAGGTGATGATTGTCACAGTTTGTTTTCCAACCGACGCATCCGCTTCCTGTACCAGTCTTGCTTTCCCAAAAGGAATAACATAATCTTCATCCGGTTCGATCGTCCTTGCTTCTTCTGTGCCTTTTATTTTGCTCCAATACAAACCTTTGTGTTCAAAAATCACAACCGGGTTGGGATCATAATAAGCGGATTTGAGCAAACCTTTCAGATCAGCGCCTGTTGACGGATACGCTATTTTTATGCCGCGGATATTGGCCAATACGCTTTCCACACTGGAGGAATGATAGGGTCCGCCACTGCCATAGGCACCTATCGGCACACGGATGATGCAACTCACAGGCCACTTTCCGTTACTCAGATAGCACGAACGGCTGACTTCTGTAAACAATTGATTCAGGCCCGGCCAGATGTAATCGGCAAACTGCACTTCCACGATCGGTTTCAATCCCGCCGCACTCATCCCCACTGTGGAACCGATAATAAATGCTTCCATGATCGGGGTATTGAATACACGGGAGTCGCCGAATTGTTGCGCCAGTGTTGCGGCTTCCCGGAACACTCCGCCCAGGCGACCGCCAACATCCTGTCCGTACAGAAGACATTCTTTGTGCTTGGCCATCAGTTCCCGGATGGCAAAAAGAGCCGAGTCGACCATCACCGTGGCTTGCTTGCCGGCAGGGGACCGTTCTCCTTTTTCTTCGGTGATGGGTGTAGGTGCGAAATCGTGCAGGAAAAGATCTTCGGGTTTGGGATCCTCGGCTTTGAGCGCTTGCTGGTATTGCGTTTCCACTGCAAATTCAGCATCGGTTACGATCGTATTCAATTCCTTGTTGTCAAAACCGGCCACGAGCATTTGGTTTCTGAGCATCGGGAATGGATCGCGTTTGGATGCTTCTTCGAGATCATCCCTGTACCATTCTTTTCGAACACCGGAAGTGTGGTGATTCAAAAGCGGTACTTTGGCATGAATGAGAAAAGGTCTTCTTTCTTTACGGATAATGGAAAGCACCTCACGGATGGTTTCATAGGATTTAACAAAATCGCTTCCGTTGATGGTCCTTACTTCAAGTCCTTTGAATCCCCTGGCATATTCAGAAGCATCCTGTGCACGGATTTCTTTTGCATTGGCAGAAATATCCCATTCATTGTCCTGCACGAGATAAAGAATCGGAAGTTTTTTCAAAACAGCCATCTGGAAAGCTTCTGCCACTTCCCCTTCGGTGATGGATGCATCCCCGAGAGAACAGACAACTACAGGTTTGTCGTTTGTCTTTGCATCATCCATACCGGTCAGTTCGCGGTACTGAATGCCCATGGCAACACCCGTGGTTGGAATGGCCTGCATACCGGTGGCTGAGCTTTGCATCGGTATTTTGGGCATATTATCGCGTTTCAGGCTGGGGTGACAATAATAAGTTCGTCCACCGGAAAAAGGATCGTCTCTTTTACCCAGAAGCTGCAGCATCAACTCATAGGGTTTCATGCCGATGGCCAGGAGAATGCTGTCGTCGCGGTAATACGCCGAGAGATAGTCCTGCGATTTCAATTGAAGTCCCAGGGCCAGTTGTATGGCTTCATGACCGCGGGAGGTGGCATGCACATATTTTGCCGTCACGTCCTTGTTTGCTTCATAGAGTTCGCTCATCGCTTTGGCGGTAGACATGAGCTCAAAAGCCTTCAGAAGAACCTCTTCGGGCAAGGAAGACGTGATTTTTCTTTTTTTATTATCGGGTAAAGGGACAGACATAGGATCAGGTTTCGGGACAAATTTAAACAAATCCGGGCCATACTCCCAAAGCCCTTCGTATCCCCTGTTTTTTTCATAAATATTCAGGTAAAACCACCCAAACAAAGAAATAAATCCCAATTTTGCAGACTAAAATTAATACAGAAAAATGCAACGTTTAGCCATCCCTCTCTTTGCCATTGGAATGATGATAATCACTTCCTGCGGAAATACCAAACAGAAAAAAGAAGATACTGCGTCAACCGACAACAAGGCTGAGGCAAAAGAAAACTCCATTTTGAAAGAAACACCCGACTCAAACTTCAAATACCAGGTCGATCAGTTTGCCGATCTGCGCATCCTGCGTTATCAGGTGCCGCGATTCAATGAGCTTACGCCCAAACAAAAAGAAATGGTCTATTACCTGAGCGAAGCGGCTTTGTGCGGACGCGATATCCACTGGGACCAGAACTACAAATACAACCTCACCGTTCGCAAAACCCTGGAAGACATAATCGGGACATTTAAGGGTGATAAAGAAACTGCGGACTACAAGAATTTCCTGGTTTATGCCAAACGCGTCTGGTTTTCGAGCGGCATTCACCACCATTATTCCAACGACAAAATCATGCCTGAGTTCAGCAAGGAGTATTTTGCAGAGCTTGTGAAAAATTCGGAGGCCAACGGATTGCCCCTGTACAAAGGCGAAACACCGGATGTCTTTATTACCCGCATCACGCCTATCCTTTTCGATCCGAAAGTTGCTGCCAAAAAAGTAAATCTCAATCCCAAAGACGATCTGATCAAAACATCGGCCGTGAACTTCTATGAAGGTGTTTCCCAGGCAGAGGTACAGGATTTTTATGCGAAAATGGAGGACAAAAACTCAAAGACACCAGTCATGTATGGCTTGAATTCAAAAGTGGTAAAGGAACACGGTGTGCTTGTTGAGAAAAAATGGATGGTTGGGGGCATGTACACCGCCGCTATCGAGAAAATGGTTTCCTGGATGGAGAAAGCCAGTGCTGTTGCCGAAAATGCCGAACAAAAAGACGCCCTGGATAAACTCATCACTTTTTACAAAACAGGGAGTCTGAAAGACTTTGACGAATACAACATAGCGTGGGTAAAAGATGTAAACTCCACAATTGATGTGGTGAACGGATTCATTGAGGTCTATTCCGACCCCCTGGGTTATAAAGGTTCGTTCGAAGCCACCGTTTCCATCAAAGACATGGAAGCCAGCAAACGCATCAGCACCATCGGTCAGAACGCACAGTGGTTCGAGGACCACAGTCCGCTGATGCCCGAACACAAAAAGAAGAGTGTAAAAGGTATCACCGCCAAGGTGATCACCGTTGTGGTTGAATCGGGCGACAATGCACCGTCCACTCCTATTGGTATCAATCTGCCGAACAATGAATGGATCCGTGAGCAGCACGGTTCAAAATCAGTGAATCTTGGAAACATTGTTGAAGCTTACGAGCTGGCATCAGGAAAAGGGGTGGTCAATGAGTTTTACATCAACGATGAAATCCGCGACCGAGTTGCAAAACTAGCTCCATATGCCGATAAGCTCCACACCGACATGCACGAGGTGATCGGGCATGCATCAGGACAGATTAACCCGGGTGTCGGTCAGCCAAGCGCCACATTGAAGAATTATGCAAGCACATTGGAAGAAGCCCGGGCCGATCTGGTGGCTTTGTATTATCTGGCAGATCAGAAACTCGTCGACATCGGCGTTATGAAATCGCTTGATTATGGAAAAGCGGCTTATGATGAGTACATCACAAAGGGGCTGATGATTCAACTCTCCCGCATCAAACCCGGCCACAATCTGGAAGAAGCCCATATGCGCAACCGCCAGCTGATAGCTGCCTGGGTGTATGCCAAAGGAAAAAAAGACAATGTCATTGAGAAGAAAATACAGGATGGGAAAACTTATTTCGTGGTGAACAATTATGACAAACTGCGCGTTTTGTTTGGCGATCTGCTTCGTGAAATACAACGCATCAAATCGGAAGGCGATTATAAAGCGGCTCATGCCCTTGTAGAAAACTACGGAGTTCTTGTCGATGCCAAGCTTCACAAAGAAGTGCTGGACCGATATGGCAAGCTGAATATCGCACCTTATATGGGCTTCATCCAACCGATCTTAACTCCTGTAATGGAAGGTGATAAAATCACAGATGTGAAAATAGACTACCCGATGGATTTTGTGGAACAGATGATGTACTATGGCAAGAAGTATGCATTGTTACCCGTGGAGAACTGATCCATTCCTTCGTCTGTAACAACCGTTGTTTGGGAAAACTCAAAAAGGTAAACGGCATGTCTGAAATGCGGAGAGTGCCTTTCAAAGGGCTGATTCAAAAATCAGCCCTTTGACTTAAATTTAGTAATCGCGTTTTTCGTAAACTCAGAAAGAACAAGCTTTCCGCTCATCTCGGCTCTTTCCAGAAGAAGGGTATCCCAGTGTTGTGTTTCCTGCCACATTACTTTTTTAAGCATATGCATGGCTTGGGGGTTGGACTTCGATAGTTTGGCCGCAAGATTTTCCACTGCGGCATCAAGCGCAGTCTTCTCTTCAAAGACTTCCATATACATTCCTTTTTCCCTGGCCCACTCCGCGCTCTGCCACTCGCTGGCGTTGATGGTCAACTGACAAAAAGCGGCAGTGCCCACTTTTCTTTCCACGGCAGGGCCAACAACGAAAGGACCAATACCTACGGCCAGTTCACTCAATTTCACAGAGGCCTCTGCACTTGCAAAAGTATAATCACCCGAACAGGCAATGCCAACTCCGCCGCCAACGGCTTTGCCCTGCACGCGAACAATCACAAACTTGGGCGCCATACGCATGGCATTGATCACGGCAGCAAAACCGGAAAAGAATTCCGTTCCAACCGCCAGATCGTTGATGGCAATAAGCTCATCAAAAGAGGCTCCGGCACAGAAAGCTTTGTCTCCCCCGCTTTTTAAAACGATGACGTGGGAAGCCGGGTTTTTTCCCGCAGTTGTTATTTCAGCAGCAAGCTGACGCAACAAAGTCCCGGGAAGAGAATTGCTCTGGGGATGAAAAAAAATGATGGTTGAAATGCCATTTTCCGTTTTGGAAACTACGCTGCCGGGGTCCTGCATGATGTGTTTTTCAAATAATCGATTCCGAATCTTATATCAAAAAGCTAAATTAATATTTTCCGCACACAATCTGAGAATAAAGCCATTGGCAGGCCGCAGTTGGCATTGCCAAAAACAAGATTAAAAAAATGGCAATTAAAGAGAATTCACAATTGACACCGATGTTCTCTAAGAGACTCATTGGGAGAATCTGGCAAAGCAAAATTTGGCTTTTTTTTCTATGCCAACTGTACATGCAACGGATGCTTTCCGTGAAATAAGAAAGCACCCAAATGCTGGATGCTTTTTTACGTTAATCTGGTATTAAAAATCAATTGTCGTTGTAAGCGGCAAATTTTCCTGCCTGAATCAATTGAATGTATTTGGCTTTGTGATCTTCGAAACTTCCAAAACAAAGCGCTGACAGCATTTCGTTTCTGTTCATGGCCGGGTTATTGAGTGTTTTCTTGATCTCTGTGGCGCAACGATCTACATACTTTTCAAACCGCTCCGGTGCCCATACATATTCTCTCTTCTCACGGTCTACATTGAATTCAACAGGCAATTCGCCATAGATTTTGCTTTTTACAGGCAAACCCTCGAATTTTTTCGGGATCAGCCTGCTGTCAAAAACAAGCGGGCGACTGACATCGATTGCGTGACTCTTCCTTTTAGGATCTATCATCACCAATCCATTGATACGGAAACCCAATTTCTTGAGGTGCGCGTATTTCTGCTCAAAGCGTTTCAGTGATTCGTACATGTCCTTTGTGTTATGTGCCCAACAAAGTTACGATAAATAACTTATCAACAGACTCAGTTTTAGGCAACTGAGACTCAAGAGAGTACGATTGTTGAAAAAGTTTAGATGAATATGCGTTTCAATTGGTTGAAACCTCCATTTCTGAAGTCAAAAACAGAAATATTTTTCGAAAATTATCCTTTTTAGCCAAAAACGATCCTTTTTCAGGATAAATTGATCTGATATTTTAAGAATAACCGTCACAATCTGCTTATTGAATATCCGCAAGCACAAAACCATCCTGATTTCAGGCCTGATTTCGTTTCTTTACCATGGTCAGAATTGTTGCAAGTGCCACAGTCTCACCTGTTTCATCATAAATATCCACAAGCCATTTCACAATGCCTTTGGCAATATCTTCAGGTGTTTTTTTCTCCTGGTCGGCTTTTTCCTTGCAGGTAAAACGCACTCCAATGGTTGCTCCCGGATAGACCGGCTTGACGAAACGGCATTCATCAAGTCCGTAATTGAGCAAAACAGGCCCTTTTTTGGCATNNAAAGTAACCATGCGCCACGCGACCGGTAAAAATGGTTCCTTCCAGAGAGGTGGCATCCATGTGAGCATAGAAGTTATCGCCGCTGACATTGGCAAAATTTACAATATCCGATTCGGTCACCGTATGTTTGGCCGTAATCAGCGTTTCGCCTATTTCCAGGTCTTCGAAGTGTTTTTTGAAAGGATGGATGTCATTTTCGATGAATTTTCCACCATATTGGTATTGATTGGTGATATTTGAAAGTGTTGTGGGAGAACCTTGTATGGCGGTACGCTGCAGATAATGGAAGACCCCCCGCTTTCCGCCCATTTCTTCTCCTCCGCCGGCCCGGCCCGGACCGCCATGAACAAGCATAGGCATAGGTGAACCATGACCTGTGCTTTCCTTGACACAATCTGCATTGAGGACAAGGATTCGTCCATGCATCGAAGCGGCACCAAGCACATATTGTTTGGCAATACGATCATCGCTGGTGATGATGGAACTGACCAGGGAGCCTTTTCCCATTTTTGCCAGTTCAATGGCTTCCTCCATATTTTTATACGGCATGATTGTACTTACCGGCCCGAATGCCTCTATGTTGTGTACATCGGTGTATTTAAACGGGTTTTCATTCAGAAACAGAATGGGCGACATAAAGGCCCCCATATTTTTATCTGCTCCGGTTACACTGAAATTGTCAAGATCCCCAAAAACGATCTTTTGTGTTTTGGTCAGGAGCTCCACTTTTTCACGAACTTCTTTGATTTGCGCTTTGCCTGCAAGGGCGCCCATACGTACACCTTCCACATTGGGGTCGCCGATAATTGTGCCGGCGAGTCTTTTGCCCAAAGCAATCTGAACGTCTTCAACAAGGTTATGGGGAACAATGATACGCCGGATGGCGGTACATTTCTGACCCGCCTTTGTCGTCATTTCGCGCTGCACTTCCTTGACAAAAATATCGAACTCTGCCGAGCCAGGTTTGGCATCTGACCCAAGCACCGAACAGTTCAGCGAATCGGCTTCCATATTGAAAGGAACAGCTTCTTCAAGCAAACGGGGATGCGCCTTCAGCATTTTACCGGTACTTGCCGATCCGGTAAAGGTAACCACATCCTGGCTGATGACATGATCGAGGATACCGTTTGCTGAACCGCAAATGATCTGAAGGGCTCCTTCAGGCAAAATGCCCGAAGCAATAATTTCGCGTGCCACTGCTTCTGTCAGAAAAGAAGTAACCGTAGCCGGCTTGACAATGGCGGGCACACCAGCCAGCCAGTTGACAGCCACCTTTTCAAGCATGCCCCATACCGGAAAATTGAAGGCATTGATATGTATGGCCACTCCTTCTTTGGGAACACAGATATGGTGACCGATAAAAGTATTGTTCTTTGAAAGTTTTGCCACTTCACCATCCAGACAAAAGGATTCATCGGGAAACTGACGGCGCAAACTGGCATACGCAAAAAGGTTGCCAATGCCCCCTTCGATGTCGACCCAGCTATCGGTACGGGTGGCACCCGTTGCCCAGCTGATTTTGTAAAACTGTTCCTTTTTCTCCATGAGGTAAAGAGCCAGTGCCTTGATCATTCTTCCGCGTTCATGGAAAGTCATTTTGCGAAGCTTCGGTCCGCCTGTTTTGCGAGCATATTCACACATGGCCGAAAAATCAAGTCCTTTACTCGATGCCGTGGCAATCAGGCCGCCGGTTATGGCATTGTATAAAGGCGTGCCCTCTCCTTCTCCGGCAACCCAGTGACCAAGTGCATAATTATTGAGTTTCATGGCCAATGTTTTATCTTTTGTGGTGCTTTGCATAGAGAAATATTTTAGGAAATCAAAGATAGGGAAAAAGTGTTGATGTGTTGGTGGGTTGGTGGGGAGGCTATGGCGCCGGGAAGTTCAATTTCATCTTCAACACCCCGACAATCAATGCTTAAAATACTCTGCAATTATACTTAGTACAAACAGAGAAGGCCTAAGTATTAAGACGTGATTTTGTCTGAGATTCTTTTATTTGAAATATTTGCCTTCTCTTTGTATAAGAAAGCTGGAGTATGTACCGCGCTGAGCAGCTTTCACATCTTTAAAATACGAAAATTATTTTTACGGAGTTCTTTCCCTGCTTCTCACAACGATGAGATTCCTGATTTCCGCTCCTCTTTTTCGAACAAAGGAAACCGGATAGCCATTTGTAAATCAATTAAAACCCCAAACGTTAAAAAATCAATCCAAATGAGTCCCACCCAAACCAATTGGCTGGAAATGCTTAAAGCTGTCAAGCGGCATTGTTCCGGCAACCAAGACCTGATCGAGAAAATCCCACCTTTCGTTATCGGTATCAACACCCTGGGGCAAATGATCACAGCCATCGATTGCCTTGCAGGTCAATATGCCATGCGACCGGGTGAGATGACACGGGACAAGACTGCGCTTCGTCTTTCTCTTTGCAAAATCACCTATACAAACATTTCGGCGGCAAAAACGTATGCGGCCTATGTCCGAAATCAGGACCTGGAACAAAAGCTAAGCATAACCCATGCCGAACTAAAAGCCATTCCCGAGGAAGAATTGTGGACCCTTGCCCAGAACCTTTACGACCTGGTTCATCCCCTTGCCCCCAAACTCGCCGTATACGGATTGACTTCGGGGGTGATCAATTGCTGGAGCCTGGTCCTGGCTGCATACACACCCAACCTCAAAAGCCCGAAGGCGGCCATGATCCAGCGCAAAAATCTTACGATCTGCTTCAACCAGCTTTTTAAAGACGCACTTCGTTTGTGCAATGATTTTCTGGACCCTCTTGCCGCACAGCTTGAAAAAAAGGACCCCGAATTCTCAAGCAATTATCTGCTGCATCGCAAAGTAAAAGATCTTGGAACAGGAGGCACCCGCATCCGCGGTTTTGTCAAATCAAAAAACCATTCCGCTCTTTCGGATGAATCCATACCCATGCCTGACGCCTCCATCACGATTGTCGAAACAGGCATTATCGTTAAATCCGACGAAGAAGGGAATTTCTTTTTCCGAACCGTACGTAAGGGAACGTACACCCTGCGTGCAGAGAAAGACGGATATTATACCAAGACGTCCGGAAAATTTGAATTGAAAGAAGGAGAAACCGCACATGTGGAATTTGTCTTGCTGCCTTCTGAAATCCTGCAGGACTAAATTGCTTGCTTTTTTGTTTTCTCATTGTAAAACCAGCCCATCCGGCTGGTTTTTTTAATTCACATATCCTGCTCCATCAAACCTTATTTCCGCCGGAAAGTTTACTTCAATCAGGGGCCTCGCAAATCGCACTTATTTTGAGTATCTTTGAATGCATCGCCAGAACAATTTTAAAACCCGAACTTTCCAATTGGAAATTACAAGAAACGTGGCCCACCTGGTAAATAAGATCATTCGAAAGGATCCACAAGATGCCTATGCTAAAAATCCAGGACCCATTCCAATAAACGGCTGCAGTATCCAACCTAAATCCCTGTTAAAACTCAGACTGCTGTTTGTCTGTCTCATCCAGATAGGCTGTTTGTTTGCACAAAAAAAGAACGTAACGGCTTTCGATCCGCAAAAAAAATTCACTGTACATCAATTGCAATCCGATTTAAATTTACTCAAACTCGCCCTGGAGAAAACTCATCCGGGATTATACACCTACAACACAAAAGAACAGTTCGAGCATCGTTTTGACAGCATCTACAAAAGCATTGACAAAGAACGCACCGAGCTTCAGTTTTTTTCACCTGTAAGCTCCCTCCTTGCCTCGATTGGATGCGGTCATACTGTTGGCTTCCTTTCAAAGGATTACAAAAAAGAAATCGGCGAAAAAACCTGCAGGTACTTCCCCTTCAAAGTCAAGGTCCTTGGGAACCGTATTTACATATTTGACAACCAGAGCACAGACACCACTGTTGCTCCAGGCTGGGAAATACTTGAACTGAATGGGAAATCGGGAGTTGACGTGTTGAATCAGATCATGCCCTTTATCGGTTCGGATGGTTACAACCTCAGCCTGAAACCACATGAAGTCGCAAATAAATTCATGTTTGATTATGCGGAATTTATCGAACAACCTCTCTGGTTCCGGATTAAACTAAAGGCCCCGAACGATGAACTGGTCAGGTTCGTCACACTTCCCGCGCTCAGCCTGGACGAAATGAAACGAATCAGGGAAAGAAGACAGCGCAGGGTTGAAACTCCATCCCCGAAAACAAGGCCACTTCAGTTTCAGGTGACTGATGAAAAAGTGGCCATTTTAACCATTTCATCATTCGACAAAGATGATCTCGCCCATTGCAAGCAGCACTTCCACCGCTTCATCCGACATGCATTCAACAGCATCAAGCAAACGGGAGTCACCGATCTGATCATCGACCTGCGTAATAATGGTGGCGGCGACGACAACAACGGCTGGTTTCTGTATTCTTTTCTAACCGATTCCTCTTTCCGGTATTATGACCGGGTCGAGGTAGCCGACAATGAAAAACTCTCCTTTCTCAGACACACCAACAAGCCAATGCTTTTTTGGTTCTTTCGCCGGCTTGTTCATAAAAACGAAGGCGCTTCGGGCAGATATCTGTGGAAACATGGAAGATACACCCGGATACACAAGCCAAGTGCCAATAACTTCAGCGGACCTGTCTTCATCCTCATCAACGGGGGTTGCTTTTCGGCAACAACGGAATTTGCCGCCATTGCAGAACACAACAAACGCGCCTATTTTGTAGGGGAAGAAACAGGGGGCGCCTACCAGGGCGACAACAGCGGGCTTGAGATGATCCTTACCCTTCCCAATACGCATATACGCATCCGGATTCCAATGATGAAATATGTAAGTGCAGTGGACAATGAGCATGCACGTGGCAGAGGAATCATGCCCATTTATAAGATCATGCCGACAATTGAAGATCTTATTCAGGGAAAGGACCCCGAAAAAGAGTTTACACTGGATTTGATACAGCGAAAAAACTGTAAGGCATGTGGCCGATAGATTTCCTATCTTAGGGCCTGACAATTCCCGAAAGCGTATATTTATCCGATTCTGAAAAAAACCTTGTTCCTTAACTTATACTTAACCTATGGCTGAAGAAAACAAAAACGAACCCAGCAACCGGGTCCTTATTGTCAAGAACAACAAGCTTATCATCATCCTTCTCATCTTGATGATCCTTGGCTCTGCAAGCGCCTCCTTATTTCTTTGGAAAAAGGAAGTCAAAATTGAAACAATGATCCAGCATAAAACCGACACGTTGTACATTGTAAAAAATGCGGTTGCAGAAGTGACAAAATCCCGAGCTGACGAATTGCAGATTTTCAAAGGCAAGAACAAAACACTGGATAAAATTGTAGCCGAAGGTTCAGCCCGTATCACCAATCTGGAAGCAGATCTGGTCACACTCAAACAGCAAAACACCTCGGGCCAATACGACAAGGAAATCGAGCACAAAACGGCCGAACTCAACAAAGTGTGCAGGATTTACCGCGACCGCATCGATGTTCTTTTGAGCCAGAATAAAACAATCAAAAAAGCGAATGACTCGATAGCCGTGAAGCTGAGCAAAACAATTGATGAAAAAGATGAACTTCAGGACAAAGTGACCATTGCCTCCGAATTAAAAGTCGAATACCTGGTGATCACACCGATGAAGAAAAAATTCATGAGTAAAAAAATGGAGGAAACCAGAAGCGCCTGGCTTGTCCGGAATTTCAATACCTGCTTCACCATTGTGGAGAATAAACTGGCAAAACCAGGCAGCCGAACCTTGCATCTGCGCATTGTTGGTCCAGACGGAAAGGCCATGAAAAGCAATGCTTCAGGTTCCGGCACTTTCAAAAACGCTGCAGGAGAAAACCTTCAATACACAAACATCAAAGCCTTTGTCTTCAATGGGGCAAAATCCAATCAATGCCTGGATTTTGAAGCCGACAAGAATCAGGTTTTCGCTGAAGGGGCTTATCGCGTTGAAATATATCTCGATGGCAAGTTAAGTTCCGCCGAAGACATCGTACTGAAATAAAGAACCAAACTCCTGATTGCTATTGGTGGCTTGAATGGTTAATTTTCGGGATGCCTGACTAGTGCCTGATAATTATTTTTTCACTGAAAATTTCCGTTCCCGCAATCACGCGAACAAGGTACAAGCCTTCGGGCATTTGCTGCAGATTCAGTTCTTCAGAGAAAAAAGCACTCCTGTTTATGATCTTCCTGCTGAACACACATTGCCCGAGTAAATCGGTCATTTGTATATTCAGGTCTGATGCCGCAATGTTTTCAATCGTCATGCGAAATATACCCGAAGATGGATTGGGAAATAATTTCATACGACCGGCTTCGCTTTCCATGTTTCTGACATCCACATGACCGCATGCGTCTGCCCCCGTACCGCCGGATCCCACCAACGTATTGGCTGGAAGAACAATGCAAGCCGGGCTGATTACCTGGGCCGTAACTGTATTGACCACCGTCAGCAATTTCCTTTTTGTAAACGGGCAGGCCCAGCGGTTACAAAAACCATTGCCTGTCGAATCAGTCCTGATGAGGTAATATTTGGAAAGAGCGCTGACGCCGAAACTTTTGCAGGATCCGAACATCGCATACCCTCCGTTGCTATAAAGCGAAAGCCCGTTGACATCTTCATCAGCCGCCCCACCGTAGGCAGCTGAAAAGACAGTATCCCCCAACAAATTCGTTTTTATGAGAAAACCATCATACCCTCCTCCTCCAAAGCTGCTTGAGCTGCCGGCAAGTGCATAACCCGAAGCACACTGAACTACAGACTGGGCATAATCATATCCGGCTCCGCTGTACGTTTTTGTAAAAAGAGTGTCCCCGTTCAAATCCGTTTTGATCAGCAGGACATCGTTATCAGTAAGGGTGCTATCGGTCCCCAGTGAACCCGCAAGTATATAACCTCCGTCTTTCGTTTGAGTAACCGAACTGCCCCAGTCTACTCCCTTGCCACCATATGTTTTTGTGAACACCTGGCTTCCTGAAGAATCCATCCGGATCAGAATAACGTCTCCGTTTGTTTCACCGAATCCGTTGGAATAACCGGTCATGATGTATCCTTTATCGGAAGTCTGCTGCACTCCATAACCAACTGTAAAGGATTCTGCCTTCAATTTTGTGGTTCCTCCGTATGATTTGGCCCATTGAACCTTTCCTGCCGCATCGGTCTTAATAACAAAAGCACTGGAGGTGTCCTGTCCGGCCGGAAAACTCAATGTGCCTCCCGCAACAAGATACCCGCCGTCGGCCGTTTGAATAACGGCGTTTCCAAAATCATTTTTGGGGCCGCCATAGGTTTTGGTCCACAATGTATCGCCAACAGAATTGGTTTTTATCAGGTAAACATCATACCCCCCGGCCCCGAAACTTTTGGTATAACCGCAAAGAATATACCCCCCGTCATTTGTTTGCCTGATCGCATACCCCTCATCATCGCCGGTTCCTCCATAGCTTTTCGCCCAGGAGAAGGCGCCATTTGAATCGGTTTTGACAAGGTATAAATCCATGCTTCCCGCGCCAAAGCTCCGGGTATACCCAAAAACAACAAACCCTTTGTCGGAAGTTTGTTTTCCGTCGAAGCCATAATCGTTGTTGCCACCTCCAAAGCTTCTTTGAAAGCCGGTTTGTGCATTTGACACAGCGAAAAGCAGCGGAAAACAGGCAAGACAAAACAGATAAAGCCTTTTCATACTAAAGATCCCCTTTCACTTTTGTCCAGCTTTTATATATTTCCTGTTGTTTGGGTCTGCCGGGCTCTATTTCACGCAGCGGTTCACAAGGTTTTAAACTCTCCTTGCAGTCGGAAGGAAGTTGCTGATAAAGCCTGGTGCCCTGACTCTTCCAGGCAAGCATTTCATCGCTCACCTCTTTCAGGATTTTAGCAGGGCTGCCGACAACAATCTTTCGCTTGGGGACAATCATCTCTGCAGGAACAAAACAAAGAGACCCAACGATGCATTCATCGCCAATGACCACATTGTCCATAATTACCGAATTCATACCGACCAGAGCATTTTTACCAATAGTCGCACCGTGCACAATCGCTCCGTGGCCGATATGAGCCCCTTCGCAAAGCAATACCCTTGTTCCCGGAAACATATGAATCGTACAGTTCTCCTGCACATTGCAACCGTCTTCAATGATGATTTGCCCCCAGTCTCCCCGGATTGCTGCACCAGGGCCTATGTATACATTTTTGCCGATGATTACATTGCCTGTCACTGTGGCGTTGGGATGAACGAATGCACTTTCGTGGATAACCGGTTTATAACCCTTGAATTCAAAAATGTTTGCCATGGTGTATAGTGGATAAATATCAGAAATGTCGCACAGGGGACTTGCTTTCTCTCCTACAAATTTAATGCTTTTTCAGTCCTGACCGCTACCCATTTCCTTACTAAAACAGGCAGAAACAGAGTGCCTTATCAGAATATTTTGTACTTTTCATGACGAATAAATCATACTGTATTTTCTTGCGTTCACTCAATTTCAAGAATTCATTCTGATGTATCCTCACAAAGTCCTGACTCCATTCATTTGCATACTCTTCTGTACTGCATTTCTGGCAAGCTGCACAAAAAACGATCCGCTTTGCGATTGTTTTAAAAGCACGGGGTCCGATATCAGCGAAACAAGACCTGCCGGCCACTTCACGCAGATTCAACTTGAAAACAAAGTGGATCTTGTGCTTACACAGGACACCGTTGAGCGCATTTCAGTGACTGGCGGAAAGAATCTGATCGATGAAGTCGAAACGTCCATCAGCGGAGGGTGTTTGTATATCCGCAATCACAGCACATGCAATTTCATGCGAGGGTTTACCAGGCGCATGACCGTTTATGTTTCGGTACATCACCTCAACACACTGAATTATGAAGGAGCAGGAGCGGTAACCACAACCAATACGCTGCGCGACAGTGTCATTGACATTGAGGCCCTGGACGGTTCGGGGTCGGTGACTCTGGATTTAAACGAACAGGTCATCCATGCCAATCTCCATACCGGACCTTCGCTGATCACACTCACTGGAACGGCTCCTTTGATTTATATGTTTTCTGGAGGCAATGGAGTTATTCATGCTGACAATATAGCCTGTCCGCAAATCTATCTGACCCAGGAAGGAACGGGTGATTTGTATATTGCTACAATGCCTGGTTTTGCATCTTCTCTTCTGGTTGGACAAATCACGGCCATTGGCAATGTCTATTCCAAAGGAAGACCTGCAAATCTGCAGCAAACACGAACAGGCACCGGTCAGCTTATCTTTTTCTAAATCAGAAGCCGACCTGCATCAGACCTTTTCAATTACAACTGCATAGCCCTGCCCCACCCCAATACACATGGTAACAAGCGCATATCTTTTCTTCTGTTCATGAAGTTCGAGCGCCGCTGATTGAAGGATTCTGGCTCCACTCATGCCCAGGGGATGCCCCAAAGCAATCGCACCGCCGTTGGGGTTTATTCGCGGGTCGTTGTCGGCCAGCTTCCAGGCACGGATACACGCGAGCGATTGTGCCGCAAAGGCTTCATTGAGTTCGATAACATCCATATCACTCATTTTCAAACCTGCTTTCAAAAGCGCTTTGTTGCTGGCTTCCACAGGGCCAATTCCCATGATACGCGGTTCCACACCGGCAACGCCAGAGCTTACTATACGAGCAAGCGGCTTCAAACCGAATTTTTTTATTCCGTTTTCCGATGCCAGCAGAAGAGCTGCCGCACCATCATTCAATCCAGAAGCATTGCCTGCAGTAACGGTTCCATCTTTACGGAATGAGGCTTTCAATCTGGACAAAATATCCAGACTTGTTTCCGACTTGATAAACTCATCCTGCGCAAAAAATTTGGGGTCACCTTTGCGCTGCGGTATTTCAACAGGAATAATTTCTTTCATAAACCGGCCTTTCTTTTGCGCCTCACTCGCTTTCATTTGTGAATGAAAAGCAAAGGTATCCTGGTCCAGGCGATTGATCTTATCACGTTCGGCCAGATTTTCCGCCGTATCGCCCATTCCGTCTGTGCCGAACATATCTTTCATTTTCGGGTTGACAAAGCGCCAGCCAAAACTTGAATCAAACATTTGTGCATCACGACCGAAAGCACTGGATGTTTTGGAAATCACCCAGGGTCCACGGGTCATGTTCTCCACGCCACCCGAAATCATGATGTCGGCATCGCCACATATAATCGCACGTGCAGCCGACATCGATGCTGAAAGACCGGAAGCACACAAACGGTTCACTGTTTCGCCGGGCACTGAATAAGGCAAGCCGGCCAGCAGCAAAGCCATGCGGGCCACATTGCGGTTATCTTCACCAGCCTGATTGGCGCAACCAAACAACACATCCCCGACAGATGCCGGATCTACAGAAGGATTGCGTTTCATCAATTCCTTTATGACAAGAGCAGCCAGGTCATCGGTACGGATGACGGAAAGGGTTCCGCCAAAATTTCCGATTGGCGTCCGTATGCCGTCTATTAAATAAGCTGAGTTCATAGTATTGAGTTCGTAGTGATTAATTCGTTATTCGGTCAGGTATTTGCTTATATACTCTCCAACTCTTTGTTTGTTCGATTTCATGAAATCTGCAAATTGGGCATATTCATCCTGATGAAACATCGAAACAAAAACATAACAATCCAGATATCCTTCCTTCATCATTTTTCTGGCAAAATCAAACTCCGGGGGCAATTTCTGATCGCTGCTCAACAGTTTTTCCCAACAGTACACCTCCAGATATTTTTGGCTTGTTACTTTGTTGGCCGACAACATCCCTCCCTTATCGCAAAAACCCGCTACTTCTTCCTTTGCTTTGCGGTAGACCTTCCATTCTTTATCCTTTATTCCATCCTGTTTGCCCCAGGTATTGAGTTCGAAATTGCGGGCCATCCAATGCGTATTCAGTTTTTTACCTTCCCGGTGAAGCAGCACGTCATATTTGGCAAGCATGCTG
Source organism: Bacteroidota bacterium (assembly GCA_003151415.1). Classification (GTDB taxonomy): domain Bacteria; phylum Bacteroidota; class Bacteroidia; order Palsa-965; family Palsa-965; genus Palsa-965. The sequence goes on along the minus strand of PLXK01000113.1, from coordinate 27,392 downwards.
ACATCCGGATAAATACAAATGGCCTCAATGCAAACGGCTTTTGCATCGGTATTCTTTTTTTCATAGGAAAGAGCGTCTACAAGATACTTTTTGGGTTCCAGAAGATTGGGGCAGCGGGAGATTCCCTTTTGAAAATAATATTCAGCACTGTCCATCTGATTCAGATACCAATACGAATCGCCGAGGTAGATATTTGCCTTGTAATAATCAGGAAAGACTTTGAGCGCGTTCCGGTACAATAGAATGGCATCGCTGTACTTTTTGCGGGTAAAGGAATCTTCAGCTGCCGAAAAATATCCCCGTGCTTCCTTCGGAACAAGGGTATCGGGCCTGTAATCAACAAGATAAACTCTGGCATCCTGCGAAGCGATAGGGCTTTGCGAGCGTCTGGTTGCTTCCAGAGCCGCCTGAACCAGTTCTTTCAAAGCATCCGAAGCCGACATTTCCTTCGCACCCATGATATTGAGACTGAGTTGAAACGTCACGTCCGACGATCGTCTGAGCCTGCTCTCATGCATTTGCATGACCAGATCCCAGTCTTCATCCTGCCCGCTTTTTTCGGCAATAACCGTCATTTTGGATATGGCCTCTGCATATTCTCCGTCATTGAATTGTTTAACAATCTTTTTCACATCGTCATTCTGAGAGAAGCAAAACAATTGTGCAAACATCAGCAAGAGAACACCAATTCGTTTTTTCATATGGCAAAAGTATCCGGTTTATTTTTCATTCTCATCCGAAAACCACTCCCTAGAGGTTCTGTAAACAGTGCCTTTAAAGAGTGCCACCACCTGACCATCTTCTTTGACAACACGGATCTGGTATACCCCGATTTTATTCGACAAGCTCACTTCCTCTGCATTGGCAATGATGACATCTCCTTCTTTCAATGCTACGGTATGTGAAATGCCTGTTTCGACCGAAACCGCTTTTCTTCCATGCGAATTGGAAGCGAATGCCAGGGCACTGTCGGCCAATGAATAGGTAATGCCTCCATGGGCAATGCCAAAACCATTGAGCATTTCTTTCCGGATTTTCATTTTCAGGCTGCAGGTACCGGCTCCGCAGCCGAGACGTTCGATGCCGAGCCACTGGCTGAACCAATCTTTTTCATACATGGCATCCACCACGCGAAGAGCCAGATCTTGCCTATCCATGTTTCTCTTCATTGACAAATGAATTGAATAAATCTTTTTTAGTGAGGTTACGCTCGAACTCCAGAAGCCATTTCTTTTTTTCAATTCCACCGGAATAACCAACCAGGCTGCCATTCGAACCAATGACCCGGTGACAGGGAACAACTATGGAAAATGGATTCTTCCCATTGGCAAAACCCACAGCCCGAGTGGAATTCGGATCACCAAGCGCTTTGGCCATATGCAGATAGGATACGGTTTCGCCAAATGGGATGCGAAGCAGCTCCTTCCAGACGGCTATCTGAAATTCGGTTCCCTGCATATCCAGCGGAAGATCAAAAGACGTTCTTTTACCGGCAAAATATTGGTCCAGTTGCTGTTTACATTCCTGCAAAACGGGGTTTGTCACATCATCGCCCAATGCCCGTTCTGCAAAATGCAAAGCAAGTAATCCCTGCTCCCCGGCAAGAAGTTCCATTTCTCCCAGAGGAGACTGATAAAGAAGTTTGGCCGTGTGTATCACCTGATTTCGGGCATATTTCCGGAGCATGGACATTTCAGGCCATCTGCTGGGTGTAAAATTTCTGTTTTTCCTTGCCCATGTGCTTCAATAAAAGACATGGACGGTACCTCTCTTCGCCATACAGTTCATACAAGGAAGACATTGTATTTAGAACATGGTCCAACCCGATTTCGTCTGCCCAGCGAAGCAATCCTTTCGGATAATTCACCCCCAGGGTCATGGCCAGATCAATGTCCTCTTTCGTTGCCAGTCTCAAATAGACCGAATCTATCGCTTCATTCATTAACATGGCAATGACCCGGTCAAAAATCATTTTTCCAAGAGCGGCATCTTTCAAAGGTTCAGGCTTTATGGCTGATTCAGCATAATCATAATAGCCCCTACCCGACTTACGGCCGAATAATTTTGCTTCATAGAGCCGCTTCTGGGTAAGAGAAGGCTTGAAACGCGGGTCGAAAAAGAATTGCTCCCAGACCGATTCGGTCACTTTAAAATTCACATCGTTTCCAATGAAATCCATCAGCTCAAAAGGGCCCATTTTAAAACCTCCGAATTGCTTCAGCGCCCAGTCGATGGTGGCAATATCTGCAATCCCCTCTTCATACATACGGATGCTTTCGCCATAGAAAGAACGGGCGACACGGTTTACAATAAACCCCGGAGTGTCCTTGGCCATCACACAAATCTTTCCCCAGGATTCGACCCATGCCTTGGATTGCTGCGCCACAGCCGCCGCCGTTGTTATGGCCGGAATAATCTCCACCAAAGGCATAACCGCTGCGGGGTTAAAAAAATGAATTCCGACAACACGCGAAGTGTTTGTGCATGCCGAGGCAATGGAGGCAATGGACAGAGAAGAGGTATTGCTTGCAAGAACACATCCGGAAGACACAATGTTTTCCAATTGTGCGAATACTTTTTGTTTCACTTCCAGGTTTTCAACAATGGCTTCAATCACCAGAGTGCAATCCTTAAAATGAACGAGGTCTTCCTCAAAAGAAATATTCGTTTTTATTTCAGCTGCCGCTTCAGGCTTTATCTTTTGTTTTTCTGCAAGTTTGTCAAGCAATGCCCACATGGCACTTTTCGCTTTTGCGAGAGCGGCAGCGTTGTTATCGTATACAATTACCTTGTGGCCGGCCGTGGCCGCAACCTGCGCAATGCCTGCACCCATTGCACCCGATCCGATTACGCCAATTGTTTTATCCTTTGATGACATGCTTATTTGCTTTAACTATTCGCCCTTGAATTCGGGTTTTCTTTTCTGAAGAAAAGCCTTTACGCCCTCATTGTAATCTGAAGTGCGTGCAGCTACAACCTGTTCGATGCCTTCCGCCTCGAGCTGTTCGCCAAGAGAACTGGAAAGAGAACGGTTCAGCAAACGTTTTGTAAGGCCCAGCCCTTTGGTGGGCATGGAAGCCAGTGTATTGGCAATTGCCAGTGCGGCTTCAGCAAGATCCACATCTTCAACAACTTTGTAAATCATTCCCATTTGCAAGGCATCTGCCGCCGGTACCTTATCTCCAAGCATCATCAGCGCCGAAGCCCTGCCGAAACCAATGATCCTCGGCAGAAAAAACGTTCCGCCGCTGTCGGGTATCAAACCAATTTTACTGAATGCCTGAATAAAAGAAACGGAAGCTCCTGCCACAACAACATCGCAGGCCAGTGCAATATTGGCTCCGGCTCCGGCAGCCACACCATTGACAGCGCAAATCACCGGCTTTTCAAGTTCTCTGATTTTCAGAATGATCGGATTGTAATGTTCCTGGACAATCCGTTCAATGCCCGGTCCCAAAGGATCCATGGCTTCGCTCAAATCCTGTCCCGCACAGAATGCTTTTCCTTCGCCTGTCAGGAGAACAGCCCGTATGTTTTTGTCTGCAGCTGCGGCATCCAGGGCATGCTGCAGCTGAAGGGCCATTTCGCGGTTGAAACTGTTGAATTTATCCGGCCGGTTAAGGGTGAGCTTTAATACCTGACCGATGGTTTCTGTTTTGATGTGCTCCAAAATGAAGGTGTTGGGGTTTATGATTCATTCAAAAACAAGATCATGTCATGCTTGTTTTTTTGTTCCGGTAAATATACTCAATACGGCTTATTTCTTTGCAAGAAAACACGCTTTATAAAAACGTTTTTCAGCCGAAAATGAAGAACAAAAGCGATTGCCCCTATTAAAGCAGGGATCTCTCCGCAATACTGGGATATTTCATTACCTTTCGAATACCAATCCCAAAGACCATGCGCCCAGTACTTCTTTTTTGCCTTCTTGTCAGCCTATGCAACTGTCTTCCTTCAGGCAAGCATGACAGCTCATCACAAGCAACGACAACGACCCCATTGCCGGATATTCTTGCAGAAAAAAATCTCTACAAAGCCGACTCGGTTCAGGCTGCGGTTCAAAAATCAAATATCGTTGCTGCGCTTCAGGGGAAAAAAATCTTCCTGAAAGCGGTTGATCTTTATCACAACCAAAAAAATGCAGCAGCCAGCATTGAATTGTTCCACAAATCCATCCGCATCTATCCCGATGCAAAATCCTATTACGAACTGGGCAATGCACTCAGGGACATGAAGGACTACGATCAAAGTCTGGACGCCTATTCGATTGCCATTGTTCTGAAATTTGCTCCAGTTTCGATGTGTTATTACAACAAAGCCTGCTCTTTTTCACAGCTTTCAGATACCTTGTCGGCCATAGATCAGCTTTCCTGTGCCATAAAACAAGGTTATACAGATAAGGCACAGCTGCTCGATGACGCTGCTCTCGATCCCATTCGGAATACGGACAACTTCAGAAAGATGCTTCGAACCAATTTCAAGGGCAAAATCAGCAAACAAACACTTCGGTTTTATTCCTACCTGTGTGTATTCCCTGAGCTTGGTGACTCCTTTGCCATCAAGAAAGAAGATGCCCATGCCAGCTTCTACAACGAGGTAAGCCTCAGCGGAGATGTCACCCCCGGCGCCGCCAGAAGCGGTGGCTCCATCAGTTACGGTTTTGCGAGCTTCGTTCCGGGCATGGAAGACAGCCGTTTCAGCCGGTCGGTTAGTCAGGAATACATTGTGGTGGGCAAAAAAGCACTTAAAAACGGAATCTTTCTTGTGGCCTATACCACTCTGGAAATGATGGGCGACACCATGCTTCCCTGGAGCACTTACCTCCAGACCTATGATTCAACCGGCAAACAACTCGACAACAAACTCTTTTCCTGTTTTTGCGATCCTCAGAAAATCGTCTCGGGAAGTCTGGATGCAAACCAGGTGCTGCAGATTACAGAATATGAACAGGAATGGAAAACAGATCCGACAGAGAAAGGCTATGCCGGGAATTCTGTAATAAGACAAACACAGACGAGTACAGGACGTTTTAAATTGGGTGAAGATGGCATGTTCATTGCCCAGGAAGAGCCTCTTCCTGTTTCGGCGAAAAAGAACTGATCCTGTTCTGAGCCTTGCTGCGTTTTTTCCGGATAAGGATTTCTGCAATTATTAAATTGGGGATCCAACTTAACCAGGCTATCAGCCTATAGGCCGTATTGGGCTCAAGCAGGATAATGGAAGGGAGAAAAAAAGCATACAGCCTCAAGGCAATGGCCGACAAAGTGAGCGCGTAACTGCGAACCATATAATCAGCATGCCATTCGAATTCCTTTTTGCGCACAAGTACGAAAGCAAAAAAAGTGAAGCCCATCCATAACATGGAAAGGATAATAAAACTTATCCTCGCCGGCCATCCTCCGTTTGCATAAAACCCCATGATCAGTCCACCCGGGCCACTGATGAACAGAACCAATACAATGTAAATTTTGCCTGCCAGCCTGTGCCAGCCTGGATATCTTTTCATCAATCCTGGAAGAAACTGAAAAATTCCCAGCAACAAGACAAAGGTGCTTGTCATGACATGCGCATAGAATGCCCAGCGCCAGGAAATCCTGTGAATAATCCCCTGTTTGGTCCGCAGAAAGTCAACATTGGGTCTGAAAGAAAGATAAGGAATCGTTATTCTGACCATCAGGTAACAGAAGAACAAAAGAAGAAGAGTGAAAATAATCCGGCCGGTTTTCTGAAACACGATATGGGAATTGGACAAAGTACCTGGAAAAACAAATCAAATCCTTTCCGAACCGAAAGCCGGTCAATTGAGGCAGAATACAAGGGCTGTCAAGCCATTCATTTCATTTAACTCAAATGCATTTAAAATAATCAAACGGCTCCAAACAATCCAGGCATTTATAAAGGGCCTTGCAAGCCGTAGAACCAAACTGCGAAATCATTTCCACATGTTCTGATTTGCATCTGGGACAGGCCAGGTGTTTCGGCTTTCCGATAAGCGCGCCTTTGTCGACTGATGTGTGCTGGGGCGGCGCAATGCCATAGACCCGCAGTTTTTCTTTCGCCTCGGCACTGATCCAGTCCGTTGTCCAGGCGGGAGAATAAACCAGAACAACCTTTGCTTTTTCGATTCCTTTTTCTTTGAGCAATGCAAGAATGTCCTGTTCTATCATTTTCATGGCAGGACAGCCCGAGTATGTTGGCGTGATGCTCACTTCCAGCTCATCCCCATTCCATTGAATTTGACGCAAAACACCCAGATCGCTGATTGTAATTACGGGAATTTCAGGATCGGGAATAGTGGAAAGAAGTTTTCGGATCTCTTCTTCGGAAAGTAAAATCGGAAAGGCGGTTGTCATTTTTTTGCTCTTAAAAGTATAGCGCGTCAACACCAAAAATCAAACCTCAACATCACCGTACGCCAGCACATCAACACTTCATTACCACTGAGCCTGCGGGTAAGCGCGGTGCAAATGCTGCATTTCGGCAAGCAAAAAACCAAGGTGCTCGGAATGTATCCCTTCGCGGCTGCCCTTCTGCTGCCAGACACCGGCCGGCTTTACAAGTTTTGCTTTTGCAAGCACATCATCCACAGTTTTGATCCAGGCATTTTGAATGGATGCGGGGTCAACAGCAATGCCTTCTTTTACCAGCCTTTTATCGCCTTCGTTCAATTCAAAGAGATCGTCCGTGTAACACCAGAGTTCGTTGAGCGCCTTCTGAAGACGGGAATGGCTTTCTTCTGTACCGTCCCCGAGACGTTCCATCCAGGCTGTGGTATGCCGAAGATGATAGGTTACTTCTTTGTGCCCTTTCACTGCCAGAGCGGAGAGCATTTCGTCTTTGGATGATTTCAGGCTTTCGTAAAAATGAAAGTCAAAGACATCCGACAAAAACTGCCGCACAATGGTCATCGCAAAATCACCATTGGGTTGTTCAGAAAGCAGGGTATTAACGAATTCACGTTCGTTGCGCATATAGGCCAGATCATCTTCTGTACGTCCTTTGGCTTCTGTTTTGGCTGCGTATTGAAAAAGTGCATTGGCTTGACCGATCATATCCAGGGCAATATTGGCCATGGCAATGTCTTCTTCAAGATATGGCGCATGCCCGCACCATTCAGAGAGGCGGTGACCCAGGATCAGGTTTGTATCGGCAAGCCTAAGGAGATAATTGAAAAGCCCTTCGTTCTTCATGGTTACATGTGTGTGATTCCTTCGGGAATCGTATAAAAAGTAGGATGACGATACACCTTGTCATTGGCTGGTTCGAAAAAAGGACCGATATCTTCGGGAGAAGAGGCTACAATCAGATTCGAAGGCACAACCCAAAGATTGGTGCCCTCGTTGCGGCGGGTATATACATCCCTTGCATTCTGAAGTGCAAGTTCCCTGTCATGCCCGTGCACACTGCCGCAGTGACGGTGCGGCTGACCGGGTTTTGTCTGAATAAACACCTCCCAAAGCATTCCTTGATTATCCTGTGCCATACTGTTATCTTTTCGTCTTTAGTAAATTCCGTTTGTGATCCCGCCCTAGGCAAGCACAGCTTTCTTTTTTTCTGCGTAAGCATTGGCCGCTTCGCGTACCCAGGCTCCTTCGTTGTGGGCTTTTGTACGGGCGCTGATCCTGGCTTTGTTGCAGGGACCGTTACCGGCGATAATGTTATAAAACTCTTCCCAATTCGGGGTTCCGAAATCAAAACCTCCTTTGCTTTCGTTCCATTTCAGATCGGGATCAGGCAATTTCAATCCAATGATATCGGCTTGCGGGAAAGTCTGATTCACAAATTTCTGGCGCAACTCATCATTGGTTTCCCGTTTTATTTTCCATTTGATGGCATTGGCCGTATTGGGCGATTTCTCGTCAGGCGGGCCAAACATCATCAGCGAGGGCCACCACCAGCGGTTCAACGCATCCTGGGCCATCGCTTTTTGTTCAGCGGTTCCCTTGGCAAGCACTGTCATGATTTCATAACCTTGTCTCTGGTGAAAGCTTTCTTCCTTGCAAATGCGAACCATGGCACGCGCATAAGGCCCGTATGAAGTGCGTTGAAGCATTACCTGGTTCATAATGGCCGCACCATCCACGAGCCATCCGATGGCACCGATATCGGCCCAGGTCAGCGAGGGGTAATTGAATATACTTGAATATTTTGCTTTCCCGGTAAGCAACTGATCGATCAGTTCCTCGCGTGAAATATTGAGTGTTTCAGCCGCGCTGTAAAGATATAACCCGTGACCACCTTCGTCCTGCACCTTAGCCAGCAATACCATTTTGCGACGAAGACTCGGAGCCCTTGTGATCCAATTGCCTTCGGGTAACATCCCCACGATTTCCGAATGCGCATGCTGCGAAATCTGACGAATGAGGTGTTTGCGGTAATTATCCGGCATCCAGTCTTTCGGCTCGATGCTTTCGTTGCGTGCCAGTTTGGCATCAAAATTCTGTTCCAGTTGATTGGTATCCATTGTCTGATTGACTCAAATTGTGAATGCTATTACTGGATTTCGGGATTACAAAGACATGCTGTTCATCATCATCAAAAAAAGAGCCTGAAATCGTAGTAACGGAAGCCAAAGGTACGAATACCCCTTCGATTTATCAAACAATAAAAGCCTGAAAATGAATAGCATAAACCATTGGATATCAAAACGGAATCTCAATCGGAAAGAATTGAAAATGAATAGTTTCGGATTCGAAATGAGTTGATCGGGCATGCAACTGCAGAGAACAGGCAAACCCGGGCAAACAGCTATTGCGATCGGGCAGCCCGGGGTAAAACCATAGCTATGCCTAATTCCAGCGTTTTACCAAAGCTTCGATATATCTTCGTATATCCGAATGGTATTGTTCCCGGAATTCCTTTTCAAAGACATCATACTCCGAATCATATCTTCTGAAAGACATAAAGAATGCATTTTTTTCAACGAGCGCATCATGGGTATAACCGGTGTATGATTTTTTATGATACAAAGGAATTGCCTGTAGTCCCTCAATCGTCTGGTAAATGAAGGCCATTTTCTTCATTTCCTTTTGCATTACCGATTGGTTCGGAGTAAAACTTTTGTAGAGGCTGTCGAGTTGACCAGCCTTTTGGAGAATATACATATTGTAAATCTTCCGGTCTGATTTGGAGCGCTGGTACTCTTCAGCGATTTTGGAATGGCTGCCGTATTTAAATGCCAGAAAACGTTCAGCCCCTTTATCCCCAACAAAACTGGCCAGGTTTTCGTTGAAGTCTACACGATTTTTCACATAAATGGTCCCGTGTGTCAGTTCATGAATGATCAGGTTGGCAATATGTCCTTCGTTACGGCCCAGCATACTTGAGAGAATCGGGTCCCTGAACCAGCCCAGCGTTGACCATCCGCTGACAGCCCCATAATCCACATCGTATCCTTTTTCCAAAAGCTCGCCGGCTTCTTTCTTTCCTTTTTCATAGTTGAAGAAACCTTTGTAGGATACGGTACCCAGAAAGGGGAAGTTCCATTCTTTGGCTTTTAAACGAAAGGGCTCGCAGGCGGTGATGGTCCAAAGCACGGGCTTTCCATGCTGGTCATAGATGGTGGTGTAATTCGAAGACGGTTTCAATCCCAGACTGTCGCTGGCAAATTGCCTGATTTCATTAATGAGGGCGAGCTTTTTCTTCAGCGAATCCGGGAAGGCCGGATCCCTCATGACTTCCTCCACTTTTCTGACATCCATGATCACGCGAAGCTGGCCTTTGCCCTGAGCAAGGCCGTAAAGCACAAGATCGTTGAATATCATGCAGTACAATACCAAAGCAAGCATGCACACATCAAACAGCAGAAAGCGGAAGATTCTGAACATGAAGTAAATTTAACATCTTATACGCAAACAAGGCAGCTCTTTTGGCCGGAAACACATCCCTTCCCGTTTTTATTTACTTTTGATACCCAAAGCACAACTTATGTTTTTTTTGTTTTCCAAAATACTCAACTTCCTGGTGATGCCCCTCACCTGGCTTTTTATTTTGTTTCTCTATGCCATGTTGACAAGACAAGCTGCAAGAAAAAGAAAAGCCCTCATCACTTTCGGCGTCACTTTTTACATATTATGCAACAGTTTTCTGGCCAATGAATTCATGCATGCCTGGGAAATACCGCCGGTGGCAGAAGACAAACTGGAGACCTACGATGCCGGAATCGTGCTTAGCGGGATTATGAGTTATCACATGGATCTGAAAAAATACCAGTTTATGCATGGGGTCGACAGGCTCCTGCAGGCTGTCGAATTGTATAAGAAAGGCAAGATCCGCAAAATTGTTTTTACAGGTGGATCGGGCAGCATCACCTATTCCTTTATCAAGGAAGGGATGCTCGTAAAAAATTTCCTGCTTCGGATTGGCATTCCGGCCAAGGATCTTGTGATAGAAACCGAATCGAATAATACCCACGAAAATGCGGTGTTCACCAAACCTCTCTTGGACAAAGAATTTCCCAATGGTAAGTTTCTGCTGATCACCTCTGCTTACCACATGCGCCGTTCGGTAGCCTGTTTCGAAAAGGCGGGAATACACGTAACGCCTTACAGCACTGACATGCAAAGCGGAAAAAGAGCCTATGTTTTTGATTTTCTTTTCATCCCGAATGTGAATGCCCTGGAGGTCTGGGAAATTGCCATCCATGAGATGACCGGGTATCTGATTTATAAGATTGCCGGGTATGCCTAAGTTCAGGATCCGAAAAGGAACAACGATTACTTGTATTGAATATTTAAATATTCCCCGATCAGATAGCCGGGTATGGCAAAACTAACACCCTCGGTGTTGTTTCCAATCAGCTTGGAAACGATGACCCCGTGCAAATTACCGTTGGTGTCAAAGACAGGACCGCCGCTGTTTCCGCCATTTACCGACATGCCCAGTTGCAACAAATCGTTGTTGTTTGATTTGCGTTCGCTGGAAAGTATTCCGGATGAAAAGGACTGGCCCAGCTCAATGGATTTGGGTGCGCCGATGGTGTAAATGTCCATCAGGTTTTTAAACGATTTGACATTCGATACCTTGAAGGCTTTCTCAAACTTGTGGTCCACCTTAATCAGGGCAAGGTCTCTGGCTTTGTTGTAACGCACAATGGTACCGGGCAATTCATCACCCGAGGAGGTCACCACTTTCACCGAGTTTAATTTACCCTTGTATTTGCCGGCTACAACATGGTAATTGGTTATGATATAACCGTCCTGTGTGATGGCAAAACCACTGCCATGTCCGTCTTTTGTCTTAATGATGACCGAGGGAACGGATGCATCCCCGCGTTCAGCAACGGCAGACTTCACCACAGGCAGAGAAAGCATGGGGTCTGCACAGGCGAAATTGGTTTCCAGTTTGATGTATTTTGCAAGCCTTCCGTCTTTATGAAGCCGCAGGTAAGAAATATCGACTGCATCACCATACATCTTTTCGTAAGTGTGATCGCTGTTGTTTCCGTTGCCAATCACAAAATCACCCGAATACTCTTTTGTGTCGACAGAATCCAGAATTTCGTTGTATGCATTCTTGATGTACCAGGTCAAAAACAATTTTGATTTGCAATAGTACGAGTATCCTGAGGTAATGTTGTAAATGAATATTTTTTTAATCGTTCCTTCCAGAACAAGTGTGTTGTTGTTATCGGCAAAAACCCTGTTTACCGTATCAATAAAACCTGTCATCTTTAACGTTTTGTATACATTGGCACTGAATTTTGTGTCGTCGTAGGACAGGTTATCGGTTTCCGATTCATCCACCAATTGATTTTTCGTGCCCTTCTTTTTTGCCTTTTCCATTTCCGCCTTATTCTCGGAATTTTCTTTTTTCTTCTCTGCAGCGTCAATATCTTCCATCAATGTCGTTGATGAGTATGAAACCGTATAGGATTTGATGTTCTTTTTGTCTTTCAGATCCAGACCGATGTTGGAGATTTCAATGAACTTATCACCGGTGCCCCTGTTTACGAGTTTGTCATCCGACTTCAGGTTGATCACTTTGTCAAGTTGCACAATGGCCGAATAGGAATCCTTGTAGCCGGGAATCCTGGTCATGACCTGCTTGACACCTTGTTTTGCTATTTGAGCCGTGAATGAGCTCCCTTTGCCGGCTTCTTCCTTATCCACATACACAGTTGCATTGGCATTGCCGGTGTTGATTGTAACGGTCTTCTGAGCAAAAAGACCACCAGCCGGGAAACCCAAAAGAATGAGCACAAAAAAAATTTTCAGTAAAGACGCTGAAACAGCAAGTCGGATACTTTTCATAGGACCGGAGTTTAGAAGGATTGCGATAATTGAATATCAAACTTAAACATATCTTTTGGAATTTGAAAACCCACATCCTCATTCAGTCTTAGGGCTGCCGACGAAATGCCTTAAAAATAAAATCCCCGTCCTGGCTTTCACCGGAACGGGGATATAACAATTTGATAAGACTATTGGTATTGAATATTCAGGTATTCGCCAATGAGGTAACCGGGTATTGCAAAACTTACACCTTCGGTATTGGCACCGATGAGTTTGGAAACGATAACCCCATGCAGGTTGCCATTGGTGTCAAACAAAGGTCCTCCGCTGTTTCCGCCATTTACCGACATACCCAGCTGAAGCAGGTTGTTGTTGTTGGCTTTCCGTTCGTTGGAAAGAACACCTGCTGAAAATGATTGTCCCAGTTCAACCGATTTCGGAGCTCCGATGGTGTAAACATCCATCAGGTTCTTGAATGATTTGACATTGGAGACCTTGAATGCCTTCTCAAACTTTTTATCCACTTTGATCAAAGCCAGGTCTCTGTATTTATTGTAACGTACAACTGTGCCGGCCAATTCCTCACCGCTTGATGTGATTACCTTGATGGAGTTCAGCTTGCCGCTCACCTTGCCCGCAACCACGTGATAATTGGTAATGATATAACCATCCTCTGTGATGGCAAAACCGCTTCCATGCCCGTCCTTTGTTTTAACGATGACAGAAGGAATGCTCGCATCCCCTCTTTCTTTCACAGGAGCCCTTACCGCATTCAATGAAAGCATTGGATCGGTACAGGCAAAATTACTTTCTGTTTTGAGGTATTTGGCCAGCTTTCCGTCTTTGTGCAAACGCAGGTAGGAAATATCAACCGCGTCGCCATACATCTTTTCCCAGAGATGGTCATCCTTGTCTCCGCCGTGAATGACGAAGTCGCCCGAGTATTCCTTGGTATCCAAAGAGTCGATGATTTCGTTGTAGGTATTCTTGATATACCACCTCAGAAAGATCTTTGATTTAAAATAAGATCCGCGCATTTTTTTGCCGATAATCGTGTAGATATACACCTTCCGGATGCTTCCTTCCAAAACAAGCGTATTGTTATTGTCGGCAAACACCCTGTTCACCGTGTCGACAAACCCGGTAGCCTTTAACGTTTTATATACGTTGGCGCTGAATTTTGTATCGTCATAGGTGAGGTCATTTACATCGGCTTCATCGACGAGGCTTTTCTTTCCTTTTTTCTTTTTCGCCTGTTTTGCATCCGCCTTATTGTCCTTGAAATCCTTTTTCTTTTCAGCTACATCAATATCCTTGAGCAAAGTTGTGGATGAATACGCCACGCTGTAACTTTTGATATTCTTTTTATCCTTCAAATCCAGGCGAATGTTGGAAATGTCGATATACTTATCGCCGGGGTTTCTGTTTACCAGTTTGTCTTCCGATTTCAGGTTTATTTCCTTGTCGTACGACAGTCCCTTGGGCAACCAGGGGTCAATGTAGAGCGGATATCCGCAGCCCGGGAAAAGGTCAAAGAGGATGCAAATCCAGAATCCCGGAGCCCGGTGTGTTTGAACGATGGCCGTATATGAATCTTTATAACCGGGAGCTTTCACCACGATCTGCAGTGCGCCTCCTTTGACCACCTTCTCTGTAACAACTCTCCCTTTTCCTGCTTCCTCTTTATCGATGTAAACAGTAGCGTCTTTATTGCCTGTATTGAAGGTCATCTTCTGCTTTTTCGGATAAAAAAAAGCTACACAGCCATTCAATGAACCACAAAGGAAAAGTACCAGCGAGATTTTCGCGAGAAAAGAAACAGAAATAAGAGGTCGGGCATGGGTCATATGCGCTGGTTTTTATGTTAAAATAAAATAGGAATATTCAAACGTATCATTTCATTCTGATATAAGCAAACTTTTCTTTTGAAATATAATGCAAATGCCTAGTACCTCAGCATAGATTATTTAGCCTCTTCTCTTTGCCCTGACTGAAGCGGCAGAAAAAGCATGAGCATTTATTGCTTGAATTTCGGAGCGTGGATTTCTTCAGGCAAAGATAAAACAGAAAAAGGCGGTGGAGCGGGAAATTGATTGAATCGCTGGTTTGAATTAGCGAATTGCGGCTATGGGGCTGCAGATTGCATCTTGATTAACAGCTCTGGCCCCCAAGAACCTGTTCAGGTGCCTGGAAGCAATTGTTCATCCCCAAAGGCATTTGTTTTCTTTTGTATCTTAAAAACCCAGTCCGAATTCATAACCGGCCTGAAACGTCGGTCTGAGAATATGTTCTCTGGAGCTTGTTATGGAATTGTAAATGACCGGGCCCGACACTGTTTGCTGAGAGGGGTCGGCAATAAACAGATCATAGGAAGTGTACCTCAGACCGACTCCGATAAAAATGTTGTGGGTCGTCGGAATCTTCCCCTTGGTTTCATAATGGTATCCCCAATTCAGGAAATAAAATGTACTCTTGATCTGCACGGTGGGAACGCCCTGAATCAATGCGCCGTCGCTGGACAGGCTGTTGGAAACGGCAAGGGAATTGGCAAAATACCGGACCCCAAAATCCATATATACGGAATTGTCTCCCCCGAGCGAGCTGTTCCAGTACTCATTGGCTTCATGGTAAGTATAGTAATATCCATCGTCTGAGACGTACCCGCGAGACTTTAAAAAACCAAAGCCTGTATAATACCACCTCACCGCAAAGCCCAGGTAAGCCGTATTGGCGTTGGATTTTCCCTGATTCAGCATGTTTCCGAGTGTGACTGTGCTTCCGCCTGTAGCAGAACCTCCAAAAAAAGTGCTCATAAAACCCTTGCCAGGATTCTCAATCTGCTGCCAGCGGTCCACCCCGTAAACCATTCCAAGTGACCCTTGCAGCGAAAATCCTTCGAGTACCTGCCGCTCGTACTGCAGGGCAAAAATATTCCGGAACAGCAATCCAGGAGTAAATTCAATGACATTGTGGTAAACCGGGCCGTTGATAAATCCATTGGCGGGATTATTCGTGTTAAACACAGAACTGCTGTCGGGTACAAAGTCCTTGTCAAGCACATTCGGGCTGCCCGCTTCCTGGGCCAGACCACAAAGGCTACCGAACATAAAACAAAAAACCGGCAGAAGAAGGAGGTATCGCTTTGAATAAAATTTTCCGCTCATTTGATTTTAATTAACACGACATAATTCGACAAAATCTTGATCTTTTCTTCCTGAGAAAGTCCGGAAAGGCTCTGATCTTTTGGAAATTCATTCGCATCCGGCAAAAGGTCCACGAGGTTTTTTACATAACTCAACTTGATGGCATAGGAGGCATTGTCCGATCCGGATACTTCCGACATGATCAATCCAGAGAACTGCCCCTTTTCATCGAACAAAGGCCCTCCGCTGCTTCCAGGCCTTACGGCAATAGATGTCTGACAGGCATTGACGGCGTTGTTGTAGCCGGTTTTCGAACTGACCTTGCCATCGCTGAATTTTGCAGGAAGACCTATTTCGGAAATTGAATACGGATAGCCCAGGGTAAAAACATTTGTGCCGACATCCAAACCTCCGTTTTCACGAAACGCGTATTTTATCGGTTCAAGGGGCTTAAAGGCGGAATCCTGAATCTGGAGAATGGCCAGGTCATCCTCAATATCCTTTTGCACCACAGCAGCATTGTAATTTTTAACCATGCCCCCACTCATCACCTGCAAGACAATCTTATTTGAATTTTTAACAACATGAAAATTGGTGAGAACATATCCGGAACGGGAAAAGATTAGTCCGGAACCCGTGGATTTTACATCATAATTGGCAGGAAGAACCATTGCCGGTTTCGCGACTTTGTAACCAATTTCCTTGATGACGAGTTTCTCGGCTTTCAATGTCGATTTTCCGCTGACCGCGAAACCCACCTTGCTTCCAAAGAGTTTTGATTTTTCGGCTGTAAACTGAACATTTCCATTGATCGAATACAGGCATTTTTCACCTGTACAAAGCACCTTTAAATTGTTGGACACGCTCTTTTGTATGTCATTCGAAATCTCGCCATCCACTTTCAAGGAGCTGATGCCTTCAGACACCGAGCCAATGTAATAATTGGTCGCAGTAATCAAAAAGAAACTGTAATTCTGCCAGTCCTTAAATCCAAAAATCAAACCGGCCTTGATTTCATCTTTCTCCCGGGTGCGGTTGATGATGGCTTCTATGGCGTAACCGTCAGATTCTATCGGGTGGCTGATGTATCTGGAGGCGCCGGCAGGAGTGAACGAGGTAAGTTCCAGGCATCCTCCCTGAACAGCCGCGGCAGTCTTGTCGCTGTTATACAGATCCCAATCGTTGGTGTTGTCCTTAAAATCATCTTCAAATATCCTGCTCAGCCTGCCATCCTCCTCGTATTCCTTACAGGTTGAATTGGCCCGGCCTTTGACAAAATCTGTTTCCTTCCAGGGCTTTCCGCTTTCATAATAAGTGAAACTCGTTCCGCTTTCCAGTCCGTCTTTATCGAAGGAACGAACGGCTTTCTTACTGCCGTTTTTAAAATACCAGATACAGGTGCCCGAATACACATTCAAATTCTCATCGGCATCGTTGGCTTTGTCTATTTTTCCTTCAAAATAAAGTCCACCGCCATTGACAAAATGAGATTTGTAGGAATTGGGCTCCTGTGTTTTTTCACGGTAATAATACCCGCCATTTTCATCCGAACTTTTCCCTCCTTTGTCGAAGTACGATTTCGATTGTGAGAAAAGGAAGCCCATATTGAAAAACAGAAGAAGCAGAAGCATGCTTTTTTTGTTTTCCCCCAAAAGGCGAAGACAGGGATTCTGAATGAGATTTTCTTGCATAATATCGGTCATGAAATGGAATAATGAATGAAGCCTTTATACATCCCACAAATCTCCCTTGTTGAATACAAACACGAAGAAATAAAAACAAAACAGCACATCTCATCAAAAATGAAACGACCAATTATTTACCGCCGGAATTAAAGGAGTAGCGCTTTGCAATAGTAAAACAAATCATTCAATATAACACAAATTCATATAAATTCAGATTCAGGCCAGGCTCTAAAACCAGTTCAGTAGCATGAAGTCATTGACTGGATGAACAAATTGAAAGATTGATTTGTAAAGATAACACAGGAAGGTTTGCCTAAAGGCCGGAATGAGTGGTCGGCCGATTTGAATGAGTGGATTGTAAAGCTTGCCTTGCAGACGGGTATTTAAGATGTTGGGGGGAGTGTGCAAACCAGGGCTCCTAAGCTTTTATTTGGGTGTATCCGCTTTTTGTGGCGAAGCGGGCAGATCATTGAAATCAGGGGCAGAAATAAGGTCCTCTTTTTTGAAACTTTCTCTCAGAAGCATGTCCATCCTTTCGATTTTTGCATAGGTATCGCCCCGGCTAAACAGGATCCGAAAACCGCCCAATGGGATAATTCCGTTTTTCAGCAACTTCATCTTTCCGATTCCACAGCTGTCTTTGCCCCACTTCTCAAATTTCATTTCCATGGTAATGACCTGACCTTTGAGTTGATCACTTACTTTTTGAAGCTGAATAGCAACACTGTCGAAGGTGGACTTCCTATCGAACAAGATCTGAATCGTGTCGGAAAGCCCGTTCATCAGATTATTCAACAGATTTTGTCCGGTTCGCTCCCTCAAATGCACAATCTGGTATTGAATAAGGGGTGGATGGTGTTTCATCTCCTCAATCCGTTTAAAAAAACCGGCCTTATCTTTCAGGATCACACTCCACAACGGAACACATTTGACAAATCCACGCTCAACAATCAGCGAGTCGAGGGCTCGATCCATTTTTCGCATCGACGCCGCAGGGTTGTTTGTGCGCAGAAGAAGTTCTGAATTTCGGTAGGGCGAGGTATTGGCATCGAGTTTGGTAAAAAGCGAAAGGGCGATTGCATCTCCCCAGTCCTTGCTCTTCTCTCCGGCATGTCGATTCACACAGGCGCAAAATGAATCCTGCAAGGTGGTTATCTGGATAGAATCCTGGAAAGAAAAAACATCCTGCGCATGACCTTCTTTTGAAACAACAGAAAAGGAGATCAAAAGCAGGGCCAGAACAGGGCCGCACTTATGAACAGAATGAATGGTCTGTTTCAGCCGGTTCATTTTTCCTGCTGACTCAATCCTGCCAGCTGTGCTTCAATGGCTTTTATCTTGGCTTCGGCATCCGATTTTTTCTTATTCTCGGCCGCCAGAATTTCGGGCTTTGCATTTTGTACAAAACGTTCATTGGCAAGTTTTTTTTGCACAGAGCTCAGAAATCCATTGTTATATTCAAGTTCCTTCACAAGGCGATCTTTTTCAGCTCCAAGATCCATCGTTTGAAGAAGAGGTACCGCATACTCGTATTGTTTTACGATGAAGGTGGTGGCATTCGATGGAAAGGAATCAGCAGACTGATAGGCTTCCAGATTACTGAGCTTGATGATGATCTCTTCAAACAAGCTATCCGCTGCGGTCTGACTTCCTTTGAAATAAAGTGAAAGTTTTTCTTTCGGTGAGATATTTTTCTGTTTTCTCACATTACGGATATTCGTGATGACCTCAGAGGCAATTTCAAAATTAGCAAGCAAATCAGGATTGGCGGCTCCGGCCTTGGGCCATTCGGCAATCAGAATACAGTCCTTTTCGCCTCGTTCGCTGATCAGGTGCCAGATTTCTTCGGTAATGAATGGCATAAAGGGGTGAATCACTTTGAGCAATTTTTCAAGGAAACCGATCGTGGCCTCGTAAGTAAGCTGATCGATTGGAGCCGATTTACCATCAACAAATTCAGGTTTGATCATTTCCAGATACCAGGCACAGAAATCATCCCAAATCAATTTATAGCTGCACATGAGCACCTCGCTGATTCTGTACTTCGAATACAGATGCTCGATTTCGGTCATCTGCTGATTGAACCGGGCTTCAAACCATTCGGTTGAAATGCGGTTTGCCTGCGGTTGGGTCTTCTTCTTATCCAATTCCCAGCCACTGATCAGGCGGAAGGCATTCCAGATTTTATTCGAAAAATTTCTTCCTTGTTCACAATAGCTTTCATCAAAAGGCAAATCGTTACCGGCAGGCGAGCACAGAAGCATCCCCACACGAACGCCATCTGCACCGAATTTCTCGATGAGTTCGATCGGATCGGGAGAATTTCCAAGCGATTTGCTCATTTTTCTTCCCTGTTTGTCGCGAACAATACCCGTCAGATAGACATTGCTGAAAGGTTTTTCTCCGCGGTATTCGTAACCGGCAATGATCATGCGGGCAACCCAGAAGAATAAAATCTCGGGGGCTGTGACCAGATCATTTGTCGGATAATAGTATTTGATGTCATCCCCATCCGGATTTTTAAACCCGTCAAAAACACTAATGGGCCAGAGCCAGGAACTGAACCAGGTATCCAGGACATCTTCATCCTGCCTGAGCGAATCAAAAGAAACCGGGCTTTCACCTGCTGCTTTTTTCTTTGCATTGAGCCGTTCAAATTCCTGTCTGGCAATGGCTTCTGTCTTAGCCACCACAAAATCACCTTTTTCATTGTACCAGGCCGGAATGCGCTGCCCCCACCATAGCTGACGTGAAATGCACCAGTCGCGTACATTCTCCATCCAGTGCTTGTAGGTATTGATGAATTTTTCGGGGATTAATTTTATATTTCCATTCAATACATTGTCCAAAGCCGGTTTCGAAAGCTGGTCCATTTTCAAAAACCATTGCATGGAAAGACGCGGTTCGATAACGGCATCGGTGCGTTCGGAATATCCGACTTTATTTTTGATGTCCTCGATTTTGACAATTTGCCCCATGCCTTCGAGATCTTTCGCTATCTTTTTGCGAACGGCAAAGCGGTCTTCCCCGATGTAAAATTTAGCGGCAGGACTCATCTTTCCATCGGCAGCTATGGTATCGATAACTTCCAGACCGTGTTTGACTCCCAGGTTATAGTCGTTGATATCGTGGGCAGGTGTTACTTTCAGGGCTCCGGTACCAAAGGTGAGATCTATATAGGTATCACATATAATAGGAACTGACCTGTTGACAATGGGAACAATGGCCCGTTTTCCCTTCAGGTGTTTGTATCTTTCATCATCGGGGTGGACACAAACGGCCGTATCGCCAAGAATGGTTTCAGGCCGGGTGGTTGCAACGGTTATCCACTCGTCTGCATCCCCTTCAATTTTATATCGGACATAAAAAAGCTTGGAATTGACCTCCTTATGAATCACCTCTTCATCCGAAACGGCTGTCAGACCCAGGGGGTCCCAATTCACCATCCTGACTCCGCGATAAATGTGTCCTTTGCTGTGCAGATCGATAAAAACATCGCTAACTGCCTCACTCAGATCATCTTCCATCGTAAACCGGGTGCGGTCCCAATCGCATGAGGCCCCGAGTTTTTCAAGTTGTTTGAGAATAATCCCGCCGTATTTTTCCTTCCATTCCCAGGCATATTTAAGAAAATCCTCCCGGCTGAGATCTGTTTTTTTAATCCCCTTTTCTTTGAGCATGCTCACCACTTTGGCCTCGGTGGCAATGGAAGCATGATCGGTTCCGGGCACCCAGCAGGCATTTTTGCCCTGCATCCTGGCCCTGCGAATCATCACATCCTGAAGCGTATTGTTGAGCATATGGCCCATATGCAGCACCCCGGTAACATTTGGAGGCGGTATAACAATGGTATAGGGTTCCCTGGAATCGGGTACGGATTTAAAGAATTTATGTTCCAGCCAATAGCTATACCATTTATCTTCAGTCGATTTCGGATCGTATGTTTTAGGAATTTCCATTTTTTTTCTCTTACTTCGTCCCTTGTTTTATTGAAAGGAAGGCAAATTTATCAAAAAATACAGTAAGGCCGGATGCCAAATGGCACGATTTTGGCTAAGCTTTGTTTGTGAATTACAAATGAAAATCCATACATACTAATCAATAATTAATCTCAAAACCAGCAATTCCCATGAAAAAAGTAATCTTACCCTTAACCATCGCTCTTTTTGCAGTTGTTGGAATGAATGCTCAGGAAAAACCAGCAGTTGCAGCAGCCCCGGTTAACCCCAATGCAGCTTCTTTTAAATTTGAAATTGAAGAATACAATTTCGGAAAAATCGAACAGGGCAAATCGGTCTCCTATGAATTCAAATTCAAAAATGTAGGTAAGGAACCCCTGATGATCAGCGACGCTACAGCTACATGCGGTTGCACAAAACCAAGTTTTGCCAAAGATCCTATCAAACCAGGAGCCAGCGGAGTAATTTCCGTGACTTTCAATTCGACCGGAAAAAGCGGGATGCAGGATAAAGCCATCACCATCACTTCCAACGCAAAGGAAAATCCAAAAATCATTCACCTGAAAGGCGATGTGGAAGTGAAACCGGCCGAACCAGCAGCACCTGCAACAACACCCGAATCAGAGAAAAAAACAGCTCCTGTAACGCCTAAATAATCACAAAGGGCAGTCAGTAAATTTCAAAAACAGTTAAGGTCATGAAAAAAGTAATTTTATCGCTCGGAATGGTTCTTTGTACCCTGCTTTATGCAAATGCGCAAACCACTCCCGCAGCAGCCACAATAGCACCGGCGACCCCAACCAGCACCGCTGACATCAAGTTCGACAGACTCGACTTTGATTACGGCACCCTGAAGCAAGGTGGCGACCCCAATGGGGAATTCAGCTTCAAAAACACAGGTAAAGAACCCTTGATCATCAGCAACTGTCAGGGTTCCTGCGGATGTACCGTACCAAGCTGGCCAAAAGAACCGATTAAACCGGGAGCCAGCGGGGTGATCAAGGTGCATTACGATACCAAACGTGTTGGGCCAATCAACAAAACGGTTACTGTCACTTCCAATGCGATGTCCGGGGTAGTTACCCTTCACATCAAAGGAATGATTGAAGCCGCACCTGCTGAAGAAACCTTTCCGGGAACAAAAACCGGCAATGGTGCCCCTGTTGAAAAAACAAATTAAATCCTCTGCTCATTGACAAAACACCCATTATATAAGAAATATAGTGGGTGTTTTCATACTGCAGAATGACAGCCTTTTTTTTGCTTCGTGATTTTTCAGTCCATGACAATTCTAACACTTCCAATACAAAAAACCATGTCAAAATTTCTTTTCAGCACCGGAATATTTCTCTGCCTGATTCTCAATGTCAAAGCCCAGGAGAGTGTTACAGAAAGCATCAATCCGAATGCCGCGGATATGATTTTCGAAAACGAAACCATCGATTTCGGCACCATTGATCAGGGAGCCGATGGCGTGCGTACATTCAAGTTCAAAAACAGCGGCAAGGCTCCTCTGCTGATTACGGAAGTGAAAGGTCAGTGCGGTTGCACAACCTTGCCTGATGGCTGGCCCAAAGAACCGATTATGCCTGGCGCATCGGGCACGATCAAAGTAAAATACGATACTCAGCGTACGGGGGCATTTGATAAAAAGGTAACCATTACATCAAATGCAAAAACAGCAAGCCGCCAGGTAACCATAAAGGGTGTCGTTAAAGCTTCGGCCACTCCGGCAAGCGGAACCAAATAACTGAACCTTCGGTACCCGGACAGGAAACAATCGACTGCCGAGCCATTCTGGAATGAAACAAATTTCCCTGCTGTTTTTTTGCTCTTTTCTGATCTGTATGCTGGGCTCTTTCGGGCAGGATGGTCCAGGCATGAAATTCATTTCAGTAAAACACAATTTCGGTTTTGTTCATCAGGGCGACATTCTGGAATACGATTACGAGTTCAGCAATACAGGCAATGCCCCCCTGTTTATTTATGAAGCCAAGGTGGAATGCCAGTGTACCCAGGTGATTAAGCCGGATACCGTACTTCCGGGAAAAACCGGAAAAATTCATTTGAAATTCGACAGTAAAAGTGCCATTGACCGCCAGGTAAGAACCATCGAACTCAGCTCAAACGCTTCCCATTCACCCTATATTCTTGTATTCAAATGCATTGTTCTGAAGAAAAGGAGAGAATGAGTCCTTGGGCCTGGGCATAAATTGAGAAAAAGCGATCATCCGGTCCCTTGTTTGTTTTATCCTTCTTTATCTGGTTTTTTCACCGGTCTTAACCCCTGAATACCCGCATACTTGAGCACAGGGTATCTGTTTTTTTTGAATCTTTGTACTCTGTCATCAGATCCAGACAAGACAGACCAAACAAAACCTGCCCATGCCCAAAATATCCCACAAAGGAGAAACCATGCCTGCCTCTCCAATCCGAAAATTGGTTCCATACGCCGAAACGGCAAAAAAGGCGGGAATGAAAATCTATCATCTCAACATCGGCCAGCCCGATATTGAAACCCCGGACACAATGATGGATGCCATCCGGAATTCAAAGATCAAGGTTTTGGAATACTCGCATTCTGCCGGATTTGAATCGTACCGGAAAAAGTTATCGGATTATTACAAAAGCTTTCGCATCAATGTCGAATCTACGGACATCATTATTACCACCGGAGGTTCCGAAGCCATCTCCATTGCAATGATGAGCTGTTTCAACCCGGGAGATGAACTCATTGTTCCTGAACCCTTTTATGCCAATTACAACGGGTTCAGCTGCGCTTCGGATGTGGTTATCAGACCGGTTCGCTCATACATCGAAACCGGTTTCGCACTTCCGCCTGTCAGTGAATTTGAAAAACTGATCACTCCAAAAACAAAAGGCATTATGATCTGCAACCCTGGAAATCCGACAGGATATCTGTATTCCCGGGAAGAACTTGAACTTTTGAAAGCACTTGTAAAAAAATATGATCTCTACCTCTTGTCCGATGAAGTGTACAGGGAATTCTGCTATGATGGAAAAGAATATGTTTCGGTGATGCATCTGGAGGGCATTGATCAGAACATCATTCTGCTCGATTCCATTTCAAAACGTTACAGTGCGTGCGGCGCGAGGATCGGGGCTCTGATTTCAAAAAACAAAGAAGTCATGGCCGCCGCACTTAAATTTGCGCAGGCCCGGCTGAGTCCGCCAACATTCGGACAAATCGGAGGAGAAGCTGCTCTGGCGACTCCAAAGTCGTATTTCGAAAAAGTGAATAAAGAGTATATGGCACGACGGGATTTCCTGATCGGAGCCTTAAATAAAATGGAAGGTGTATTTTGTCCCAAGCCCAGCGGAGCATTTTATTGCATCGCCCGTCTGCCAATCGACAATTCGGACACTTTCTGTCAATGGCTGCTCGAAAAATTTTCTCACAACAAAGAGACAGTCATGCTGGCCCCTGCCACCGGATTCTATTCAAGCAAAAACAGCGGCATGGATGAAGTCCGGATTGCCTATGTACTCAATCTGGAGGACCTGAAAAAAGCCATGATTTGTCTCGATGAAGCCCTGAAGGTTTACCCGGGAAGAATAGTGGAAAAATCCTCGTCGGCGAAAAGCCGTATTTAATAAAGAAGCAGCGCCGTTTTAAAGGTACCCAATGGCAGCCCAGCACGAGGGCTTACCTAGCCCATCTCTTTATTGATCAGGTATTTTGCCATGATTGCAGCAAAAGTTAAAAATGCATGTAAACCTGCAAACCCATAGTAGTATACCGCCTTGGCTTTCACTACCCTGGATCCGACAATGGCGGCAATGGCGGCAAAAACGGACTGAAGAGCCAGGTAGTTCAGAAAGATATTGATTACATCCAGGTCTTCTTTGATTTTATTTCCCCTTTCGTTTTCTGCCTGCAAATACATCTTTTCCTGTTTGCTGTACTTATCCAGATACCTTTGATCCGCCTTCGGATTCGGGACGCCTTCAAACCCTTTTGGCTGTATGGGCTTAGGGACTATGGCCGTTGGAGAATACAAGGGCAGCATAAACAGAAGATAAACGCTTAAGGAAAGAAAAATCAGGGTATATATCCAACCCGGATAAATCGCAAATGTTCTGCTCGACCGGATAATGAATACCAGCATCACATTCAGAGAAAGAAGCAGAAAGCCGAGCACAAGAAAGAGAATCATATTGTTATTTTTTTTCCGCCGTCCTGATAAAAAATCAACTATTCAAAATCGGTATACATCAAATATTTTTTGCGGATCGCTTTAAATACCCTCAATTTCGGCTGCCAACTCAGGCGGATTTCTTCTTCCGGTTTATCTTCCTTAACCTGTTGTTCAAGGGTATCGGTACCGCTGAGCGACAAAAAGTAATTGTTAAAAAACATTTTTTTATCCGGAGCGTTTTTGTAACAGGCTTCCAGCCAAAACAAATACAGTTTTCTATTACCGGGAATATACGCTTTCCCGAATTCACGAAGATCCATACCCATGCATTTCTGCCCCTTATACAAAGGATTAAGTGCTCCGGGTTTGCTCTCCGGGGTAAAAGAAAATTTGGCTCCGCGCAAATTGGGGCACCCGATAACCTGAAAAGGAAAATCCGTTCCTCTTCCCACGCTGATAACCGTCCCTTCAAACAAACAGAGAGAGGGGTAGAGATAGACAGCGGTCATGGTAGAAAGATTTGGCGAGGGCGGAACCGGGAGCTGATACAGATCACTGTGCGTATAGCCAAGAAGAGGAATCACCTGGAGGTTGCATTTCAGTCCACCCGAAAGCCAGCCTTCGCCATTGATCATTTTTGCGTACTCTCCGATTGTCATCCCATATACAATCGGCACGGCATGCAATCCCACAAAAGACTTGTGTCGGGGTTCCATCACAGGCCCATCGATGTAATATCCGTTTGGATTGGGTCTGTCCAGAACGATGAGCGGCTTTTTATTTTCAGCACAGGCTTCCATGACGTAATTCAAAGTACTGAGATATGTGTAAAAACGAGCGCCCACATCCTGCAGGTCAAATAAAACAACATCCACACCTTCCAATTCTTTGGCTGAAGGCTTTTTATGATCCCCATACAGGGAGATGATGGGCAGGCCTGTTTTTTTATCTTTTGAATCATCCACATCTTCTCCGGCATCGAGTTTACCCCGAAAACCGTGCTCGGGACAGAATAAAACCTTGATTTTTATCTGAAGTGAAAGCAGACTGTCCACCAGATGTTTCGAACCAATCAGAGAAGTGTGATTACCAACCACAGCAATCGTTTTTCCGGAAATCATAGGCAAATAGAGATCGACGCGGCGCGCCCCAACGCGAATATCCAAATCTGTTTTGACGGGGTTGTCAAACTGCGTTGTTTCCTGCGCCTGCAAAGACAAAGTAGAGATCAGCCCGAGGAAAATAATGCCCGCAAGCCTGAATTTGATGGCCCATGTAAGTTGGAAAACGTACTTTTGATACAAAATCAAGCAGTCAGGTGTGATTAAGGGGTTTCAAACAAAGGCTAAAGGTATTGAAAAATAGATTAAATAAACTGAGCTCCCATTGAATACGGCACTCTTCATTGCGAAACGAATCATTTTCAGCGGGGCGCAAAAAGGCAGAATATCAAGGCCTATTGTAAAGATCGCTGTCTGGGGCATCGCCCTGGGTATGGCCGTCATGATTGTAACACTGGGAGTGGTCACCGGCTTCCAGAAGGAAATCAGGGATAAGGTTGTTGGATTCGGGGCGCACATTCAAATCACCAATTACGATACAAACAATTCACTCGAACCTTCGCCCCTGACGAACAATCCCGAACTCATAAAAAATATTCTCCGGATTCCCGGAGTAGAGCATGTTCAAACTTATGCCATCAAAGCCGGCATTATAAAAAGCCAGGATGACCTTTTGGGGGTGGTGATGAAAGGCATCGGAAAGGACTTCAACTGGGATTTTTTCAAACACAATATTGTGGCCGGAACATACTTCACCGTCTCCGACACGGCCCTTTCCAATAAAATTCTTGTATCCCGCTTTATTGCCGACAAATTGAAACTGAAAGTCGGAGACCGTTTCAAGATGTACTTCATTCAGGACAACCAGCNNCGCAGCGTCAGCGGGCATTCAAGGTTGCGGGGCTGTATGAAACGGGACTTGAAGGATTTGACAATGTGATTGTTTTCGCAGACATTGGCCATGTTCAAAAATTGAATAACTGGGACAGCACGCAGGTTGCCGGTTATGAAGTGCTGCTGAATGATTTCAAAAAGATGGACCCTGTCAATGCCTCCATCAATGCAGAACTGGCCAGAACCTACCCGACAGATTCAGCGCGGCAGGACAGCATAATGCCCACCCAGCTTCAGTCAAAGACAACGCGCGAAAT
>PLXK01000246.1 GCA_003151415.1 Bacteroidota bacterium | reverse complement strand
GGCAATCAAAAGAAGAAGTGGGCAATTCGCAGTTCGCTGTTGGCAAACAAAAGAAGAAGTGGGCAATTCGCAATTGGCCGTTGGCAAACAAAAGAAGAAGTGGGCAAATGGGCGCTTCTCAGTGGCAATTCATACTACTTGGTCTACTGTTTTTTTTCGGCGTATTTGGATGGGTATTCAATCATGTGATTCAGTAATCGGCCTACTTCTTCGCTTCTGTTACAAAAACCCTTGTATTTTTCTTCAGAAATGTAGCCACAGGCCAGTGCAAAATCCAGCCAAACCTGAGTTTCAGTATTTTCCATATCAGCATCCGTTGTTTTGGCTATAAAGTGCAAGGGATATATCCTTTCCGGTATCCTTCTCCAATGCATGCACACACCGAACGCGATGATCTGCGAATCTGATTTGTCAAACCATACTTTTCTTCCGTGGGAAAACCTTTACTTTCTTCCAAAATTTGCATTGCCAATTCAAAGGCCTTCTTATAAACCGTCAAATCCCTAAACGTGCCCATTTAATTCGTACTTTATTCTTTCTTTTTTTCTTCTTTATTCTTTCTTTTTTTCTTCTTTCTTCTTTTTTTATTTTTTTCTTTTCATGCGAACTGCTAATTGCCAACCGCTAACTGCTAACTGCTAATTGCCAACTGCTAACTGCTAACTGCGAATTGCCAATTGCAAACCGCCAATTATTTCCCGCTCTCAATCATCCGGTGATACGTATCCACATCACCTGCGCGAATCTTGAGCCAGATGTTGCAACGCTCGTAAACGGTATTTTCCATCCTGCAGAAAACAGCGCCTTCGGGAATGAAATTGGCATAGTGGATTGTGGCATAGTATCCTATAGGGTAAGCTGGAACGGTTGTATTGGGTGGAAGTATTTTATGGACAAACAAGGCAGTCTGTTCATGTCTGGCAATAACAAAAGGAAAATGAATATCGCGGCAAATCAGATCCTGTTTTTCCTGTCCGGATACATCAGGCGAGAGGACAGCCAAAAGAATACAGATAACCCAACAGGGCTTTAACAATTCCGACAGGACCATTCGTGCCATCTGCGTGCGGATAATTTGTCACAAATTGCTTTAGAAACACTGTTTATTTGTCTTTTTTGCCAATTGCAAACTGCCAGTTAATCCCAAGGCTCAGTACAAAACCACATCGTATGGTATCCGGGCCTGAATTCCTTTGCTTTGGATCAGCGAGCGGAGCTGCTGGTATTGTTCGTAGCGTTCGCCGAGCATATTGTGCATCACACGGTTTTGTTCGTCTTCTTCCACATCCGAAAACAAAGCGGAGAACACATCTTTTTGCCTGGGCAAAGAAACCGTTTTGTACTTTTCAATTTTCGCTTGTTTGGCCGCATAGGCAATGGCTTCGTTGATACCGCCGAGTTCATCAACCAGTCCTTTGTCTTTGGCATCCCTCCCGCTCCATACCCTTCCCTGACCAATGGAATCGACAGCCGCCGTATCCATTTTTCTTCCGGCACCCACCTTGGTGATGAATTCGTTATATACGTGCTGGATTCCATCGAGGATGTATTTTCTTTCTTCCACTGTAACAGGGCGGTAAAGCGAACCGAGGTCGGCATGTTTGTTCGTTTTTACCGTGTCGATGGTCACGCCGAGTTTATTGTTGAGCAGTTTCTGAATATTGGGCAGCAGACCAAAGACTCCGATGGAACCGGTAATGGTATTGGGTTCGGCAAAAATGCGATCGGCTGCACACGAGATGTAATATCCGCCGGAAGCGGCCACATCGCCCATAGACACGATAAAGGGTTTGGCTTTTTTGGCCAGAACGGTTTCGCGCCAGATGACATCCGAGGCCAGTGCGCTGCCTCCTGGAGAATTCACACGGAGTACAATGGCTTTGATGGTGGTATCCAAACGCGCCTCGCGCAGGGCTTTGGAAATCCGTTCCGAGCCAATGGTATTGTCATCGCCCTCGCCGCTTTGAATTTCGCCGACCGCATAAATGACCGCGATTTTATTTTTCGCAAGGCTTTCTCCTTTCTTATAAGGCTTGGGTGATTTGCTGTAGGTTTCCAGGGTGATGAGATTGGGTTTATCCGCTTCCTTTTTTCCGCTGAGTTTATTCAGTTCGGCAAAAACCTGGTCTTTGTACGCGAGCTCATCCGCAAATTTGTATTTCTTCGCCTCTTCTGCCGTTTGCAAGCTCAGTTCGTTGGCCAGGGTATTCAATTCCCCTGTCGGAATGTTGCGTTGGGCCGACACCCCGTCCACAATGTGGTTCCAGATGGAACCCACATAGGCAATGGTTTGGGTTCGGTTGGCAGGGCTCATCCGGTCCAGATCGAAAGGTTCAATGGCGCTTTTGAATTTACCGTGGCGGAATATCTGTGCGCTGACTTCAATCTTGTCAAGGAGTCCTTTAAAAAACATGATCTGCGCACTCAGGCCTTTCCATTCGATGGCGCCGGCGGGGTTGAGAAAAACCTTGTCCGACACACTGGCTATGTAATAAGCTCCCTGGGTATAGGTTTCGCCGTAGCTGACAATAAATTTTTTCGACTTTTTGAAATCCAGCAAGGCCAGACGCACTTCCTCGATGGTAGCGATTCCCGAAGGAACGGAGGACAGATCGAGGTAAATGCCTTTGATCTTCGGATCCTCTTTTGCTTTTGCCAGACTGGCCAGAATGTCATTGAGCCCGAGTTGTTTTTCTGAAGAAAAACTGCCCAGGGAGAAATCTCCAAAAGGATTCTGCGGTGTACGCTCCAGGATTTTTTTGTCGAATTTGAGGTGCAGAATTGAATTGGCTGTCACCGCTTCGGTCTTGCCTTTTTCTTTCATCAGACCGGAAACGGCGCTGGTGA
Organism: Bacteroidota bacterium; assembly: GCA_003151415.1. Lineage (GTDB taxonomy): Bacteria > Bacteroidota > Bacteroidia > Palsa-965 > Palsa-965 > Palsa-965. Next base: position 7,083 of record PLXK01000246.1, on the reverse strand, counting down.
TAATGGCAATAAAAATAAAGGCTGCAATGATTGAGGCGATAATGACTCCCAGAAAACTGCCAAGCAAGGAAGAGAAAAAAGTTTTCATTTGAATACGTATTAAATTATATGTAAAGCCTTTGCGGCCTTTGCACAAATCTACATAAATCGGGGACAAACTAAGGAACGCGCTGTTGAAAAGAAAAATGCTCCGAGGCTTTGGCTAAAGCAGATTTCCTGTAGGTTTGATCCGATGACTGAAGGCTCCGTATTTCTTTCTCTGGGTTCCAACAGCGGCAATCGTGCTGACTTGTTGAAAGCGGCAAGAGCGGAAATCGCCCGTCAAGCCGGAGTGATTTTGAAAGAATCGGGGATATACGAAACCGAGCCCTGGGGCAACACGGATCAGCCTTTGTTTTTGAACCAGGTTCTGCAGATTTCCACTGCGCTTGACGAAACCGAACTGCTCGATAAAATCCTGTCCATCGAAAAAAAACTGGGCAGGGAAAGAGGGCGGGTACGCTGGCTGGAAAGAACCATGGATATCGACATTCTTTTTTACGCATCGCGGATCAGTCATCTGCCGGGGCTCATGCTGCCCCATCCCGAATTGCAGAAAAGGCGGTTTATACTGGTTCCCCTTGCTGAAATTGCCGGAACTTTCAAACATCCCGTGTTGAATAAATCCATATCGGAATTGCTTATGGAATGTGATGACCCTTTGACTGTTTCCAGGATTTGAATGCCTAAGGCGGGGCTTTGTTGAGCCATTCAGGCGGAGGGCGCTCAAAAAATCCGAAAAAGCTGGAATGGGAATAGAAATCAGACAGGAACTTTTGGCACTTGAAAAGAACATTAGCTGAAAACAGCGTCTGGCCCGACATAATAAACTAACAAACAGACACTTAACCTAATTTGAGCCACGAAACGACAAATAATTCCATTTCTTGAAAATTTCACTATTTTTGCACCCTAAAGCACAGAATTTCAACCTCAACCCAATAATTATCAAACTAATGAAAACCAAAAATCTACACAACCTCGGAATTGTATTTGTGGCTGCTGTGGGGTTCGTTTCCTGCGATGGGCTCGGCAAAATGGTAAAAAAGGCCGATACCGTTACATACACCGTTACTCCTCAACCTCTTGAAATGCATGGCGATACTGTAGCTGTAGCAATCAGCGGCAAGTATCCCGCCAAGTATTTCGGTAAAAAAGTGGTTCTGACCATTACTCCAAAATTAGGGGAACATGCTCTGAAACCCGTTACCCTGGTAGGTGAAAAAGCTACTGGTTCCGGAACCAAAATCGGTTACAAAACCGGTGGCAGTTTTTCTTATACCGACAGAATTGCCTACACTGCGGATATGAAGAATGCCGACCTGAAGATTACCGCCAATGGGGTTGTGAAGAAAAAGACAAAGGATATTCCTGCCAAGAAAATTGGTGATGGAACCATCGTTACTCCCCTGCTCACTGTAAAGGACGAGAAAGCCATTATGGCTTCGGATAAATTCCAGAAAGTACTTCCTGTTTCCAAAGAACTTGAAATATTTTTCGTGATCAATGAAAGCATGGTTCGCCCAAGTGAAATCAGCCGCGGAGAGACCAAAGAATTCAAAGCTTTTTGCAAAAGAGCAGAGAACAAAGGTTTCGCCATGAAAAACATGAACGTATCGGCTTACGCTTCTCCAGATGGTGAACTTTCCAAGAACGCCAACCTGGCCGAAGAAAGGGCCAAGCACACCATCACAGCGATGATGGCTGAACTTAAAAAAGACATGGTCAACGCCGGAAAAGAAGAATCCTTTTACAACAAGGTCACTACCGCTGAAGACTGGGAAGGTTTCAAAAGACTCATGGAAGCATCAGACATCAAGGACAAGGACCTGATTCTTCGTGTTCTGACCATGTACTCTGACGGAGAACAGCGTGAAAAAGAAATCAAGAATCTGGCTTCAACCTGGACCGTTTTGAAAGAAAAGATCCTTCCAAAGCTGAGAAGATCGGTTTCTACCCTGAACTGCGATTCATTGAGCAGAAGCGATGACAAGATCACACAACTTGTCAACTCTACACCTGACAGTCTGAACCTGGAAGAAATGCTTTACGCTGCCACCCTGACCAAGGATCTGAATGCGAAAATGACCATTTACAAAACTGCAGAAAGAAAATTCCCGAACGACTGGAGAACTTCCAACAACGTGGCCTACATTGCTCTGATGCAGAACAAAGGAAGCGATGCTGATGCTGAACTTCAGAAAGCCGATAAACTGTCTCCGAACAACCCGGCTGTGATGAACAACATGGGTATCGTTGCGCGCTGGAACGGCGACCGTAAGAAAGCGAAAGAATACTATGGAAAAGCAGGCAGCTCAATGGAAGTATCCTACAACCAAGGTGTTGTTGCCATCCTGGATGGTAAATACAGCGATGCAGTTGCCAAATTCGGCAGCGCCAACACATTCAACGCTGCTCTTGCAAAAACACTTGCCGGAAATTACGATGCCGCTTCACAGACCATCGACAATTCTCCGGGAAAAGACGATGCTATTTCGTATTACCTGAAAGCGATCATCGGAATGCGTTCTGGTAAAACCGACATGGCCATCAGCAACCTGAAAGCTGCTATCGCCAAAGACGGTTCTTACAAAGACATGGCAAAAATGGATCTGGAATTCTTCAAGATCCGCGACAATGCCGATTTCAAATCGATCACTCAGTAATTCTTCGCTTTAGAAGAGTATCCTGCTTCATAAAAATCCCGTTCCGGCCTGGCCTGAACGGGATTTTTTATTCCGGCCTTCTTTCCTTTTTCAGTCAGCCTCGTTTCTCCCTCCCCACCCACCGATTTCAGAGCGAATGGAGCATTTCCTGCCCATTCCCTGCATTCTGAGCACTCTTCCGCAAACTCAATAACAAAAGGGCCTTTGCGGCTTTTGACAAGTATACATATCATAAAATAAAAAGAAAAAAGCTTGCCCAGAGCAACAAAAAAAAGGGATGAATCCTCATTAAATTTCGACGGTTTCTAACAATTGATGGTTGATAAGCTAATTATCAGAGCCTTAAGCAATGTCTCTTTTCATATAAATTTACGACATGCGATTCAAGAGACTCATTCTGATCCCCTGTACATTTTTCGCTTTCATCCTGGTTTTAGTGTCATTCCGTTCTATTCTTGTCAGCGACCGGCCGGTTCAGGACGATAAAAAAACCAGCACGGATGGGAAAGAGAAAAGCAAGACTACGGATAAAGACAAGAAAAGTACAGCTGCTGAAGGTCCCAAAAGAATACCCAAGGATTCACTTATCGGACTGCATCCGTATTGGCTTGAAATGCGCGGGGTGGTCAGAAAGACACAGCCGGAACTGAAATCAAATCAGAAAGGCACTCTTCTCGACAGCGCAGAGATTCTTGTGTATACGGATTCTGTAAAACTGGTGGGCACCAATTTCACAAGCAAGCACGGGGAATGCCGTTTCAAATTGCCACTGAACCGAAAAATCAGGATTGAAATCAGAAAGAAAGGTTTCGTAAGCAAATACATCGACATCAATTCAACAGTGCCCCCCGATAAAAAGATGGCCTATATTTTTCCTTTTGACATTGATCTTTTCGAAGAGATACCCGATCTGGATGTGAGCATCCTGAAAAAACCAATTGCCAAAGTAAAATACGATTCGGATAAAGCCAACTTTGAATACGACCAGCTTTTCACCAATTCAGTCAACCAGGCATTGAAAGTGCTGTATCAGTCCTACCGCGAAAAAATGGGGGTGGAAACTCCGAGGAAAAAATGAGTTGGCAATTCGCAGTCTGCAGTTGGCAATGAAAAATTCAATTGGCAGTCTGCAGTTGCAATGAAAAATTAAATTGGCAGTTGGCAGTCTGCAGTTGGCAATGAAAAATTAAATTGGCAGTTGGCAGTCTGCAGTTGGCAATGAAAAANNTTGGCAATGAAAAATTCAATTGGCAATTTTTTATTATTATTTATTTTGTTTGCTAAGTACTGATTGCTAACTGCTGATTGCCAATTGCAGACTGCAGACTGCCAACTGCAGACTGCCAACTGCAAACCGCTGACTGCCAATTTTCTTAAACCAGTCCCATTTTCCTGACAATATCCCAGACAACCACTCCCACGCTTACCGAAATATTGAGCGAATGTTTTGTACCCAGCTGGGGCACTTCAATCACTGTATCACAGACATTGATCACTTCCTGATCCACACCGTTTACTTCATTGCCAAAGATCAGAGCCAGCTTTTTTTCCTTTGCAGGATTAAATTCACTCAGCATGGTGGCGTGCTCTGCCTGTTCCACGGCACACAGCATGTATTCATCCGATTTCAGTTTTTCAATGGCCTCCTTTGTCGTTGAAAAATAGAGCCAGTCTACACTTTCTGTTGCGCCCAGTGCGGTTTTTCGAATCTCCCTGTCGGGAGGTTTGCCGGTTATTCCGCAGAGATAAATGGCCTGCACGCGAAAAGCGTCGGCCGTACGGAATACCGAACCCACATTGTGCAGACTGCGCACATTGTCGAGCACGATAACAATGGGCGTCTTTTCAGCCTTGTGAAACGCATCCACCGACATGCGGCCCAGCTCTTCGTTTTTTGTTTTTTGCATTTTTTATTTTCTGTGCGCTGGGCGAAGTTTCCAGCTTCGTCTAAATATTTCAATAGCGTCCACGCTGCCGCGAATCCGGCAATATCTTCTCCCGTTTGTTCGACCCCTCTGGGGGCGTAATTGAATAGATGACCCTCATTTCGATAAGCATGTAACCCCTCCGGGCTTATTGGCTTTCACAGCAGGGGGTTCAGGACTCAAGCGAGGTCGAAGGTTTATAGACATTACGGCATCCTCCCATTTCACGACCCCGGAGGGTTTGCAACTGTTCTTATTGTGCTTTAGTTAATTTCAATAATATAAAACCTGGCAGATGAAATGCTTGCAGCTTCGCTCGTTTATTTCAAAAGCGTCAACGCTACCGGGAATCCGACAACTCCTTTGCCCTCTTCTCGGCAGCCAGAATACCCTTGCCCAGATTTTCTCCCACACCGTTTGCATTGAACACGCCAAAAGCCGCTTCGGTTGTTCCGCCTTTGGAAGAAACCGTCTTGATGAGTTCATCGAGCGATTTATTTGCATTATTCACCAGGTGAAAAGCTCCCAGCATGGTTTGTTTGACCAGCAAGGTGGCAACGGCTTTGTCCATACCCATCTCCTCGCCGGCTTCGATCATGGATTTAACCAGGTAAAAGAAATAAGCCGGTCCGCTGCCGCTGAGTGCCGTCACCGCATCGAGCATGTCTTCCTTTTCAAAAAACACGGTTCGTCCGGTTGTGGCCAGCAGGTTTTCCACCTTTCGGATTTGTTCCGCACTTACTTCTTTGTTTGCGCTGAAACCGGTTATGCCCATGCCTATTTCCACCGGCGAATTGGGCATGGCTCTGACAATGGATTTGTGCTGCAGCTGATTTTCCAAAAGAGAAATTTTTATACCGGCCATGATGGTAAGTACAATTGTTGCCGGGCTTAACACTTTGCGCAGCAAGGGTGCCAGTTCAGAAAAATCCTGAGGCTTTACGGCGATGATGATGATGTCGCTGGCTCCAATGGCCGGATCGGACGGAGTGACAACTCTTCCTATTTGAAGCTGCACCAGTTCTTCCTTTCTCATCTCGTTTTTTTCAACGAGCAGCAGATCTTCGGGTTTGACAATGTTGTAACGCAGAAACGCGCGGGCATAAACAAGTCCCATATTGCCGCATCCGACGATTGTAATTTTCATACCTGTTTGTTTTGAAACAAAATTAAGATAATTGTTGGTTGGCGATTCCGGGTACATATTCTCTAACAGGGGGGAGCACTACCAAGAACAACCACAATACTAGCAACAACAACAACAACAACAACAATAGCAACAACAGCAACAACAAATTAAGCACGGAGACACGGAGGCCATGGAGAAAAACAGGAGAAACAGCAAGCAAATTGAGGGTTTCGTTTGGCAGAAAACCACCTCAAAACCCGTACATAAGCAGAAAAATCGCATCTTTACGCCAAATAATGCCATCTGAGCGCCGAAAAACGCCATCTGGTCTGCGTTATTCCTTTTTTTCCCCTATGTACAAAGTATCTGTCATCTTACCTGTTTACAATGAATCCGGTATCATACACCGGACCTTGTCGGCCGTGACTGACTTTGCTGCTGCCAATCCGCAATTTTGCTTTCTGTTTGTCAATGATGGCTCGCTTGACGATACGGGAAGCATCATACAGCAAAAAATCAAGGGCATTTCCAATATTGTGTTTGTCGACAGCACCGAGAACCTGGGTAAAGCCGGCGCACTCAAACTCGGACTGGCCCATACCGATACCGATTACATCTGCTTCACCGATGGCGATCTGGCTTACTCGCTCGATCATTTGCATAAACTCGTTGAGTCGCTCGACAGCCATGAGGTCGCTATCGGCAACCGCAACCTGAGCGAAAATCATTTGCGCAATGTCAAACGTGTGGTGGCCGGGGAAACATTCAACAGGCTCGTACGCATTCTGCTGAGCATGCCCATCACCGATACCCAGGCCGGCATCAAAGGCTTCAGAAAGCATGCGGCCCGAAAACTTTTTGACTTGCACCGCATCAACGATTTTGCCTTCGATGCCGAGCTGCTTTACATTGCCAAACTCAAAGGCTACAGCATCGGCCAGATCCCGGCAACAGTGGATGAAGAACACCAGCATTTGCCTTCGACTGTAAAAATTCTGAAACATTCTCCCGGAATGCTTTTCAGTCTGTTCCGCATTATTTTTTACAGAATATCGGGGCGGTATAATGGGTAAAATGTAATTTTACCTCATGCATTCCTTTGTTCTTCCAGGTGTAAGCAATTTGATCGGATCCATAAAAATGATTCTTTGGGCGTGCCCTGAAGTATCTCCGCGAAAAGCGGGATTACTTCAGGGCGGGCTTTCCCCACTCGCTCTTTGCAGTGTGGCATGAAGCAGATTTATTTAATATCCAGGATTGAACTTCCAAGAAGTTCCAAAACTGCAAAGGAGCTCAGACAATGGCTCAATCCTGAGGACAAATG
>PLXK01000131.1 GCA_003151415.1 Bacteroidota bacterium | reverse complement strand
TTAAAATATTCGGGTTCCTCCACCTCTTCAATAACAACCACTTTACCGTCCGCCGGCGAGATAATGCCATTTTCGCTCGTTACCCACTTGCGCTGCGGGTCTCTGAAAAACTGCAAAATGGTGAGTGTTAAAAAAACAGAAATACCGATTGCCAGAAAATGCAGAATGCCACCCAGCATACCTTCGGGAGCCAAACCATACGCCAGGCCGATAATCAAAGCTGAGAATCCAAGCACAATAAGCAAGGAGGGAATGCCTTCTTTGTGAAACTTCATAGTTCTAAATAGTTTTCGCAAAAGTACTAAAAATAGAAAGAAGGCTGAGCAGATCCTGATCTGCAAAAACACAATCCAAACGGTATGAGCAGACGGGGGGACAAACACACAAATGAATCAAAAAAAGAAGCCTATCGCTTTTTCGTCTCTTCTGTTTATCGATGAAAATAAGACCTTTAACTTTGAAATCGTTACGTACATCTACTTAAAACAATATGCATAAATACGTAATTGCGATATAGTAAGTGACAAATTAATTTGTTTTGTTGTAATCTTGTAGCGTTAAACAAAAGAAACGAATACCGTTCTTACCAAGAATATGTTCTCAGTATTACCCTACCGGCTTTCTGTGTCCCCGCGCAGAATGGAGAATGGAGTCGGGATACTCTTGCTCCCCCTCTTCACACAGCCTGCCTTGTGAGAAGAGGGGCCGGGAATGGGCTCGCAAACAGGGCCCTCCTCAAAGCAAAGGAACATGAAATAAAAAACGAGCAACATGAAATTCAGGATCATGCATATTCATCTGCTGAAAGATGAAATCCTGCCCCCTTCTGAAAAAGACTGGACAGAAACAGGTTTTGTGAGCCCCGAAGATTTGGGCGAATGTGTATTTGGCTGGGAGGTGATGATTCAGTCGAAACTCAATAACCGCACACGGAACAAGGTTTTATTTATTGAAACCGCCACGGAGTTTCAATTCTCTGCTCATAAAAATTTCATTGAAGACTTTAACCGCGGTGTTTACTTCGAAACTGTTGTTGAACTCATTTATGCGGCCCATTGTCATCATGCGGCCGTGTTCAACCGGCGCGCCCTGGATCATGCCCAGTTCGAGGATATGGTTCCTAAATTTGTTTCACTCAAAGAGGTAAGGGTTGCAACAGAAGAAGCCATGCGCAATGCGCAGTTGCTTTAACCGGTTGTTCTTGCCGGGTCTGCTTTCAAATCGAATCCGATAGATAACAAAAAAACGTCCTGTTTGAACAGGACGTTTTTTTAGGTGGCTTCGGTGGTTGAGCGTAGTCGAAACCCCGCTACTAATATACACCGCGGTATTTGATTGCTTTATCCAGCTTTTTCAGGGCTGTGATATAGGATCCGATCCGCATGGATGTCTTGTATTGCTGGGCATTGTACCATACGCTTTCAAAAGCAGTACCCATAGACGCGTCGGCCCGGGTATTCACTTCTTCTTCGCTCCAGTACAATCCGCTTTTGTTCTGCACCCACTCCAGGTAAGAAACGGTAACACCGCCACCGTTTGCAAGTACGTCCGGCACAACAAGAATACCTTTGTCGTTCAGGATTTTGTCTGCTTCGGCACTGGTTGGTCCGTTTGCCCCTTCCACAATGATTTTGGCCTGAATGCGGGGTGCATTGGCAGCCGTGATGACATTCTGAATGGCAGCCGGAACAAGTACATCCACTTTGCAGGTGATGAGTTCGTCATTGGTGATCTCTGTTCCACCGGTAAAGCCTTTCAAAACGTTACCGTGTGTATGGGCATATTTCAATGCTGCCTCGACATCAATTCCTTTTTCGTTCCAGAAAGCGGCTGTGTGATCGGAGATGGCAAGAATTTTAATTCCTTTTGAATGAATCAGACGAACGGCGTGTGAACCCACATTTCCGAACCCCTGTACAGCAGCAGTTGCTGTTTTGCGGTTCATGCCTGTTTTCTGCATGGCTTCCAATGTGGCAATCATAACACCACGTCCGGTTGCTGCTTCACGGCCGCGTGAGCCGCCCAGGGTAATGGGTTTACCGGTAACAACACCGGGAGTGTGTTCGCCAACGAGGTTGCTGTAAGTATTCAGAAACCAGGCCATTTCACGTTTGCCCGTACCCATGTCGGGTGCCGGGATATCTTTGTTGACTCCGAAAATATCAACCAGTGCTGTTGTGTATGCTTTTGTGAGTCTTTCCAGTTCTCCTTCGCTCATTTTGCGGGGATCACATTTGATTCCGCCTTTGGCTCCGCCGTAAGGAAGATTGGCAATGGCGCATTTAAATGTCATCCAGGCAGAAAGGGCACGAACCTCATCATCATTTACATCCATGGCATAACGAATGCCGCCTTTGGATGGACCGATTGCAGTGGAGTGTATGGTGCGGTAACCTTCGAACACCTGCACTTTCCCGCTGTCCATGACAATAGGAAGGCTTACTTTCACTTCTTTCTGGGGGTGTCTGAGAATTTCAGCAACATCTTCTGATAATCCGAGCAGTTTTGCTGCCACATCTAATCTTGCGAGAACTGCGTCAAACATGCTGGGGTGTGTTACGTGATTGTTGGTGTTTTCGATTTTGGGTGCGGTTTTGGTTTCCGATGCCATGGTGAATAGGTTAGTTTGAAAAGACTTGCCAAAATTATAAAAATATAGCGCGCAACAAGCATTTTTGGGGGATTAATAGATAAATCCCACTTTTATTGCGTCGAATTCAGGTAATTGTGTGTGCGATAGGATGCTAAATATGAGCAATAAACAGCATATAGGTAATCACGAAAGGACTGGAGATAAAAACCCCGTCAAAACGGTCCAGAATCCCCCCGTGGCCCGGAAGCAAACTACCCGAATCCTTGATGTCCAGACTGCGTTTGAACATCGATTCCACCAGATCGCCAAAGGTGCCCAAGATCGATGTCATCAGGGCGACAATGATCCATTGCATCAAAGCGAGTTCTTTGTAATACATGGAGATTACCCAGGCAACAAGTATGCTTAAAAGTATCCCGCCCATCAATCCTTCCCAGGTTTTTTTGGGGGAAATGCGTTCGAACAATTTGGTCTTGCCCATAAACTTCCCGAAGAGATAGGCGCCGGTGTCGGCTGTCCACATGATGAAGAAAAAACCGAGAAGGTAATGGTAGTTGTACGCCCTTCCTATCTGATTGGAACTGAAACACCAAAGCGAAAGCGGAAGAGCCACATAGGTAAGGCCGAGAAATGTATAGGCAATATTGGCAAAGGGCTGATCTTTTTTTCGAAAGAGTTCGAAAATAAACACGAGAAAAAACAACGGAATCAAAGCCAATCCAAAGAGAAATAGGAAAGGATAATTGAAATAGGAATGCCACCCGGCTTCCATACTCAATGTAAAAGTAAACAAGCTTAAAAAAACAGAACACCCCAAAACAATCCCCACCCATTTCTGAGGCTGATATCCACTTTTCTCAATGAGGGTATAAAATTCATGGAGCCCCAGGATGATGATCAGAAGAAACAGTGCAGCAAATGTCCAGACATTAAAGACCAGGGCACTGATGACAACAAGCAGGAAAACAGCTCCGGTAAGTGTGCGGGTTAGCATGGAGGCAAATGTAACAAAAATGAGGAAGATGATTTCAAATGATCAGTAAGGCTTGTCAGAACCGGTCTTTTCAGCTAATCTGCCTGAAAAATTGTTTAGCAATTTTGCTTCTCACCTTCTTTTCGCAAAACCATCAAAGGGCTGAAGCCCTTCCCATGTTTCTGGATAAGCTAAACAGGAAACAACATTCAAATTGCCTCTGAGGCGGATTCATTTGGAGAAACAGGGATTTCAAAGAAACTCAATGCACATGATCATCGATGAGCATGAGGTAAATCTCCTTGGGTCCATGTGCGCCTTGTACAAGCGTCTTTTCGATATCAGCCGTGCGGCTGGGGCCGGAAATGGCTGTAATCATGGAAGGCGGCTGATTGCCGTATTTTTCCTTGATCCCTTTCAGGGCATCTTTCAGATTCAAAACCAATTGAGAGGTATAGGCAACGACAATGTGGTAATTGGGAAGAACAACCAGCCGGCGTCCTGAAGCCTGTTTGGAAGTAATCATCACCGTTCCAAGCCGGGCAACAAGATATTCGCAACCGGTAAGGCCCACATTTGTTTTGTTCAGGTCTTCGGGTTTATCCGAAAATGAAACATTCCCTTCTTTAAGCAACCCGCCTATCTTCGAATCGATGACATGCACATTTTCCCATTTGTTCTCAAAAATAAGGGCTTTGAGGTTAATCAGAAAATCCTTCTCGTCCTCACAAAAAACAAATTTGCCATTCAGTTTGGTGAACTGCTGGGCAAACATGATTTCAAGGGGCTCATTGGGTGTTTCGTAGATCGGACTGTCGAAATCAATATTCCCGGGCAGCTCGTCTTTGGCCGTTGCAATAAGCGCCTTGCGGACTTTCTTTAAAATTTTTTCCCTCGACGTTGTGCTGTCTTCCATCCGATCAGAATAATTTCAATTCGTTATCATCCTTTTTCTTTTCACCTTCATCGGTACCCTTGGTGTCGGTTGCGGCCGGCTCTTTCGGTTTTCCGGCGGCTCCGTTTTCAGTAGATCCGGCTTTCTTTTCTTCTATGACAGGAATCACGGGTATTGCATCGCCCGGATGTTCAGCGCCGTTGGCAGAAGGTTTTTCATCCGCTGTTTTTTCTTCCGAATCAAAAGGTCTTTTTCCGAAGATATCCAACAAATCTTCCTTGAAGATGACTTCTTTTTCCAAAAGTTTATCGGCCAGCTTGGTGAGTTTGTCTTTGTTCTGCATCAGCAATTCCTTGGTCTTGATGTATGCATTTTCAATGA
>PLXK01000073.1 GCA_003151415.1 Bacteroidota bacterium | reverse complement strand
AACCTGGTGGTTGAGCGAAGTCGAACCTCAATGCGCCTTCACCGGAAAAACCATATCCACATTCATTTTCACCAAAACCCCATTTTGCATGGCGGGCACAAATTTCAGTTTTGCCACGTATCTTTTTACGGCCTCATCCACGCCCGAATCAATGCCTTTGATGACGATGATATTGGCGATGGTGCTGTCGGTTTTCACATCAAAACTCAATTCGACTGTTCCCTCTACATAGCGCTGCACTGATTCCGGCGGGTATTTCACGTTCATCATCACCTCCTCATACAGCATCTGCTCACCTTTGGGGTATTCGGGGTCGCGGGTGTTGCTGACTTTGATGTTCTGAGGATCCGTTTTTGTTTGCGCAAATGCTCCTGAAATAAAGAAAACGCAGAGAATAGTAAAGCTTATTTTTTTCATGGTGTTGGTATTAATCCATACAATGGAGGATATAACAAAGCGACAAATCAATCGTTGCCTCGATACCTTTTATATGCGTACGCTCCACCCCGTGTGATGCAGCCACACCGGGACCGATAAGCGCCACACGAAAATCCTTTCCGGCCCGCAAAGCGGCTGACCCGTCAGAGCCATAGAAGGGATACACATCCAGCTTGAAAGGGATTTTGTTTTTTTCCGCCAGATGCACGAGGGTCTTTCGGAAATTGTAATCATAAGGACCCGAAGAATCTTTTACACAAATGGAGCAGCTCTGTTCATTGCCTTCACAGGCATCGCCCAAAACACCCATATCGATGACAAGCAATTCCTCGATGGATTCTGAATAACCCACGGTTCCTCCATGCCCCACTTCTTCATAATTGCTGAAAAAAAGCTCAACGGGGGCTTCGATATTTTCTTCCTTCATCCTTCGGGCAATTTCGAACAACACGAAACAGCCTGCTTTGTTGTCCATGAAACGGGATTTGATAAATCCATTTTTGTATTCGCGGTACCTCGGTTCGAAACAAATGATATCGCCCGTTCGGATACCCAGTTTTTCGGTATCCTTTTTATCAAAGACCTCCTCATCCAGACGGATGTGCATGGTCTCGTAGTTGCGTTTCTCTGTTTCGCGGGTATCGTTGGCGTGCGACGAAGGGTTGTTGAGCAGCAGGGTTCCGGTAATGACTTTTCCGCCCATCGTATAGACATTCACATACTCTCCTTCTGCGCTGGTGAGCGAAGGTCCGCCGAGTTTGGAAAAGCTCAGGGTTCCATCTTTACGGATGCCCGAGACAATGGCCCCCAGGGTATCGACATGCGCTGCAATGGCCAGTTTAGGGTTCTTGCCCAGAGCGCAGCGCAGAGCACCCTTGTTGGTGTACTCGGGCTTATACCCGTATCCTTTCAGAACATTGAAAATGTATTTGCATGCTTCCTGGGTATACCCGGTAGGCGAATCGATCTCAACAAGTTCACGGAGCGTTTTGTATGCCGACATAGTTTGTTTTTTATCCCGAATCCCGGGAGGAATCCCAAAGTTAGGAAAGATTGCGGCTGCAAGGAGGGCACCCAAAAAATGAAATAATTCAAACCCTTTTCTTTACTTTGTAAACCTAAATCCCAACAATGAAAAAAGCCCTTTTAATCAGCCTTTCTTTTCTTTCCCTTTCCGCCTTGTTTGCCCAAAACGCGTTCATGACCGACAGTCTGGACAAATACATTCAGCGTGAAATGAAAAAATGGAAGGTCCCCGGTCTGGCTGTAGCCGTGGTTAAAGACGGGAAAGTGATTGTATCCAAAGGCTATGGAATACGGGACATCACAAAACCGGAAGAAAAGGTGGACGAGAACACCCTTTTTCAGATTGCCTCCAACTCCAAAGCTTTTACGGCCACCTCCATTGCCCTTCTTGCTTACCAAAAACGGCTCTCCCTCAACGACAAGGTGACGCGCTGGATGCCCGGCTTTAAACTGAAAGATCCCTTTGCCACCGAAGATGCCCGCATCCGCGATCTGCTTTGTCACCGTCTGGGTTTTGAAACTTTTCAAAGCGATCTTTTCAACTGGGGCGGAGATCAGACCCGCAAAGAAATCATTGCCAACTTAAGGAATGTGGAACCGGTATATAGCTTCCGCAGTCACTACGGCTATTGCAACGCGGGCTTTCTTACCGCCGGCGAAATCATTCCTCTGGTGACCGACACCACCTGGGATGATTTTCTCAAATATCATTTTTTCCAGCCTTTGAAAATGAATCACACCAGCACCACCTGGAATGGCATTCATTTCGATAAAAATGCCTGTTTGCCGTATACCCTTGTGGAAGGGAACCTGGAAGGGATGCCTTTTGTCAATGTAGACAACCTGGGCCCGGCGGCATCCATCAATTCGAGTGTCAACGATCTTTCGCACTGGCTCCTGATGCAGCTCGACAGCGGCCGCTACGAGGGCAAACGCATTGTTCCCTTTTCGGTATTGCAGACCACCCGCACTTCCAATACCATTGTTCACGATCAGAGCAATCCGTATTTCCCCTCCAAACATTTCCAGACTTACGGACTGGGTTGGTTTCTGGAAGATTACAACGGCATAAAAATCATCAGCCACGACGGTGGTTCCAACGGATTTGTCACCACCACCTGTGTGATTCCCGAGCTCAACCTGGGCATTGTGGTGCTGACCAATACCGATGCCAACAATTTGTTCGGGGCCCTGAGGCAGCAAATCATTGATGCATACATGAACCTGCCTTACCGCGACTACAGTGCCTTTTATTACAAACGCGAAAGTCTTGCCCAACAAAAAGATGCCGACGACCTGAAAAAAGAACGGCAGTTGGTGGCCCTGAAAAACAAACCTGATTTGGATTTAGCCAGCTACAGCGGCAAATACCACAATGCCGTATATGGCGATATTACAATCAAGGATGAAAAAGGCAAACTCAATATTTATTTCTCGCACCACCCCAATCTGATCGGTCATCTGGAACCCCGCGAAAAAAGTTCTTTCCTCTGCACCTATTCCGATCCCGAATATGCGGTGAAAATCATTCCCTTTACCGTTAAAGACAACAAGGTGATTTCCGTCACCATTACGGTGAATAGCTTCATTGATTTTATGCCGTACGAATTTTTAAAAAGTGAATGATGCAGACGAGTCCTGAACATCACACGTACGAAAGGGACGGTTTCACAATCAGCACAGACAAGGCCCTGCTTGATCCGGTGGCCATTCATGATTACCTCAGCAACCTGTCGTACTGGGCCAAAGGACGTTCGATGGAGGCTGTGCACTGCACCATCGAACACTCGCTGTGTTTCGGATTGTATCACGATAAAAAACAAATTGGTTTTGCGCGCGTGATTACCGACCGCGCCACCTTTGCTTATCTGGCCGATGTGTATATTCTCGAAGCCTACCGCGGCCAGGGGCTTTCGAAATGGATGATGGAATGCATCATGCGGTATCCCACTCTTCAAAACCTGCGTCGCTTCGTTCTGGCCACACGCGATGCCCACACCCTCTACGAAAAGTTCGGTTTCAAAGCCCTTTCAAAACCCGAAAGATGGATGGAGGTTTTTAGGGACAACTCATAAGGAATTCAAACTGTTTTTTTTGCGTGAGGGATTGAGGCATTTTTGTCTGAGCTCCTTTGCAGTTTGCGCCCAATAAAAGACAAACTGTTTTTGCTTAAACGCTTCCTGAAGGAGATCACACTGCAAAGAGCGAGTGCCGAAAGCCCGACCCTGAAGTAAAGCGAAGCGCATACTTCAGGGGCACGCCCAAATGATAAAAAATTCCGTGTTTCGCTCTGTTTCTTCGCTCCCCGTCCGACTGGCCTCAGCCGGGCGGATGTTTCTCTTTTTCAGCCCATGACTTCTTCCAGCACGATATGCGATTTGATTTCTTTTACCGAGGCGATGTGCAGCTGGTAGTATTCGATGATCTTGCGAAGCAAATCCCGGCGCTGGCGTGAGGTAATCTGCAGGGTGTGGCAGGTCTCGAAATTGACATGCAGCACATCCCAAAACGTGCGGGCGGTTTCGGGTTCCATGAAATGAACGTGCGAGGGCTGGTGCAGCTGGAAATGGCCTTCGGTCAGATTGAAGAACGAGCGGTCTCCCGAAAACTCCCCGTGTGGCGAAAAGCCCAGTAGATTGGCCAGCTGTGTGAGAAAGACCAGATGAAAATTCGCCGTGCTTTCGTGGCTCAGATCGAGAATTTGCAAAGCATGTGAAATGAATTCAAACAAGGCAGGATTGGCTTCTTCTTCCTTAACCGATTTGTAAAGCATCTCGTTGAGAAAAAGAAGCAATGAACTTTTCCGGATGTCGTAAGGAATGGTGACCCAGGCATGAGCTGCGGTGAGATCGCTGATGCGGTGCATGGTGCTTTTTTCGCGGTTGGTAACATTGAGCTCGACAATGGCCAGGGGCTGAAAAATACTCGCTTTCACTTTTGCCTTTTTGCCGCGGGCGCCGTTGACCAGATACGAACGCAACCCGAAAAGTTCGGTATAGACATGAACGATGATGCTGGAGTCGGAATACCGGATGGTTCGGAATACAATGCCGCGGGTTTTGTGCAACATTTCAGGAAAGGGTTGAACCCCTCAATTGATGAAAAGAATTTTCGTGACAAAGGTTTGTTTGCCATCGGTGTCCGAACAAAAAACAATGTAGACACCGGTATGTGCCCGTTCGCCTTTGAAGTTATTGCCGTTCCAGATCGCCTGGCCGCCCAGCGCTTTTGTTTCGAAGATTAAATTGCCGGTGATGTCGGTTATTTTTACCTCCGCATCCGCAGTGAGTCCTTTGATGGCAATGGGGCCTTCGTAGTCGTGTTTTACCGGGTTGGGGAAGGCATATACCTGATCGAATGTATCGCCGCCTTCGGTAGCGGTGCTGCGGTAGGAAATGATCCCTTTGTCGGTGCCGAAAAACACTTCTCCTGTTTTCTGGTTGACGGTAATGGCATTGATTGTGTTTGAAAAAATCGGGCTGTTGTCTTTGTTGAAGTTCAGGATTTGCTGTGTTCCGTCTGCCGACATGAGGTAAGCGCCGCCGCTGGCTGTTCCGATCCATTTGCGGTTGGCCCCGTCGATGGCCAGGGCGGTAACCGTTTGTGTACCCATGAGAATCTGAACGTGTATGCCTTGCTGAATCAGGATCTGCTGGGCATCGAAACCGGAGGTGGCAAAAATATTATCGGGGTTGTAAAAAACATTGATGCCCGCATCTGTTCCCACCCAGATTTGCTGGTTCTTGTCTTCGACCATGCAGAACACTTCCGTGCCGATGATTCCTCCCTGACCGGCGGTGAATGTCAGACGCCGCATCCGGTCGTCGTTGGGGTTGGCCAGTGTTTTGTTTTCGTCATACACCAAAATGCCTCTGCCGCGGGGAAGCACGGCCCATTTAAAACCGTTGGTGCCCACCAGAATCGATCCGATATCCAAAGGAAGCGCTACCGAACTGCAATCGAAGGCATGCCAGGTGCCGTTGGGTTCGCGGCAGTTGATGAGGGTATTGCACATGGGATTGGTCACCCACAGATTGCCCGCAGGATCGTAAGCCAAACCGGTTACATCGGTGAGTGTGTCGGTGAGTCCTCTTTGTTTCAAGGTGCAGTTTTTTCGGTCGGCATTGTAAATGCTGCCCAGCACGTTGTTGGTGAATTCAAAAACACCAAAACCGAGCGATCCGTACATGATGTGGTTGGGATTGGCCGGGTCGATGGCTGTGGCCAGAAAATCGAAATCATTGCCCAGGATGGGATAGGTGCGGTAATCGAGTGTGGTCCACTGTTCGTTGATGAATGTGGAGATACCGGCGTTGTTGTAGGTGTTTCCCCAGTTGTCAAAATGCGCTCCGGGCACAACAGAAATGCTTCCGCCAGAATAGGTCATGCCGTACACATCGGGTTTGCGCGGGCCGTTGGGAAAATAATTGTTGCTGCGGTATGAATTGTAGGCGTGTATGAGTCCCGAAGCCATATCCGAAATCCAGACATCCGAACCACCACCTCTGGCCATGATGGCTTCGCTGGCATACGGACTGCCGCCAAAGGGATAAGCGTTGACCACACTGATTTTGGATGCCGTTGTATCATACACCTCGACATTGCCGTCGGAGAGCACGCACAGATAATTGGGGCTGGTGGTAAGGCTTCTGAAGGTGAGGCCCTTTTCGAAAACCGACCAGGTATTGGCCGCAATGTTGTATCTGAAAATGCTATCCATGTTGCTGTTGCCGCCGGTAAGCAGATTCGAAAAGCTGGCATAAATGCTTCCCTTGAAATAAACGATCTGGTTGTAAACCCCGGCAGGAAGATGATGACTGGGCGCGCCGGTGATCTGTGTCCAGCAATGAAAATCGGCCAGCACGGGACAGGTCATGGGAGCCGTATAAATACTCGATGCCGTGGAGGCATACAGGTTTGCTCCGTCGGAAGTTACATCCAAGACATTGATCAGGCTGCTGTTGTTTCCGATTTTGTAGGTATCGGCCACCTGCATGAGGTCGGTATCGAAAACGACGATGCCGAAACCGCAGGCCAGATAGGCGTACTGGTTGATGAAAAAGATGGAGTTGATGATTTTGTTGCCCACCAGATTTGCATTCTTGATATCGGGCACATTGGTGATGACCTTGTTGATCATCACATCCAGATTGCCGTTGTGATAGGCAATGAGCAAATGGTTGTTCCAGGGGTTGAGGGCGATGGTGCTGATGGCGATATCCGACAGGCCGTTGACTTTGGAAATGCGTTCGATGGAGTTATCGGCTTTGACCAGGGCAAAGAGGCCGCCTTGCGAGGCGCAGTAAACCCGGTCGGGTCCTTCGGCCACGCCAACGGTTTCGGAATACGGAAGATGATCTCTCCACTGCCCGATGGCAGGAATCTGTGCAGAAACGACAAAAGTCACACACAGCGCGAGAGCCGAATTAAAAACATTGCGCATGTAACGCTTTTTCACAAGTATACGATTATAAGCTGATTCCCGGTCCATATCGCTGATTCTTCTGCTTTAAAAGGCAAAGAATACAAATAAGGACTCTCTTTAAACTAAGTTCTATATTAAAACATACGCGAACAGGATGACGACAAAGGTAAACGGCTTTTTGCCATTTTTATTGCTGTTTGGTAAATTTTACCCCTGTTTTGCTGCCTAAGCAAGCAATAAGCCGTTTTCAGCCGGGGAATAGGCTATTTTAATATCTTTGCAGCAATTGCACTGGTTCCGTAGTTCAATGGATAGAATGGGAGATTCCGGTTCTCTTGATGGGGGTTCGAATCCCTTCGGGACCACTTACACTGCTGATCTTCAAGCGATTAGTTTCAGTGATTGACAAATGGCTTGACAAAAAAAGAGGGTTTCCTGCCACAAACGGAAGCCCTTTTTATTTTATTGATGACCTTATGAATCAGGTTAAATTGACCTTATTGATTTTTTTCGCTATCAAATGAATGATATTAATGCTTAATGAGTAAATAAGATAAGCATCTTCTTTTGAGGCAATAATTTCAGGGTTTAATTGCTTTCCAGAAGGGTCTATTTTATGCAAAAATTTTGATGTGAAATGGAACAGCTCATAAAAGCTGGAAAGGAGATTTGTTACTGCTTCTTCAGAAAACCCGCTACGAACAAGATATTCTCGCAACGCATTGGCTTCTTTGTTTTTTATGTCCTTTTCTTTTACAAGCTCCCATATTGGCCTTGATTTTTCTATCACTTCTCCCCATTCGCCTTCCAAAAACTCTTTTTTCATTTTTGGTATTGCCTCAATCGCACTATTTATTTTCGTCTCTGTAAAATTAGATCCATTTGTTAAGTCAGGAGTTGGAATTTCAAGAACAATGTAATTTCCTTTCCCAAAAATTGGCAGATAATCCTGCACCCAATCACTTGAAGCAATGTAAGCATCCGACCAAGTGCATCTTGACAAGGGTTTAAGCGCATCGTACTTTTGTTGCCCAAAAAACAAGCAATGGAAGCACCCACAGTTACAAAACGGTTATTGCGCCGGTATACCTCAAAGCAAATTACAGAGTTCATCAAGCAATGGAAGGCGAGCAAGCAAAGCAAGAAAGCGTTTTGCGAGTCCAGCAACATCAACTATTACACATTTGTCGGGTGGACAGCCCCAAAGAAAAAAAAGAAGGCAATACCTGCATCCTCCGATAGTTTTATTCCGATAAAGGTTCGTGGAAGTATTGCAGTGCCTTTTGCCGAAGTACATTATGCCAATGGGAGCAGAATTGTTTTTCATGAATCTGTCGGCGCAAGGTACTTGCGGGACATCACAAAGTAATGTTCAGCATCAGCAAGGCATACCGTTATTTCATGTACAGTAGGAGAGCCGACATGCGCAAGGGCTTTAATGGTTTGTGCGGGTTGGTGCGCAATGAGTTTTTGCAAAACCCTTTAAGCGGGGATGTGTTTATATTCATCAACCGCCCCCGCAACCGGATTAAACTTTTGCACTGGCAAGGAGATGGCTTTGCCATTTATTACAAACGCCTGGAGAAAGGCACGTATGAAATGCCTGAAATTAAAACGGATTCGGCGAGTATTGAACTTGATGCGCAACAGTTGTTGTTAATCATGGAAGGTATATCGCTTTTATCGGTAAAAAAACGCAAGCGATATACACATCATTATGTTGATAAAAAGCCAATGAATACAGTACATTCAGGGGCATAACCACTTATCTTTGTTTCTATGAAAACGGCATACGAAAATCTCGGTAATAATAGCCTGATTGGGTTGCTTATTGAAAGAGATTTTGCCATTCTCACCCTCCAGCAGGAATTAGCCCAACTCAAAAGAATGATATTCGGAGCAAAGAGCGAACGCTTTGTTCCTTCTGTTCCAGAAGAACAGACATCATTGGGGCTTGATGTAGAAATGATGGTTGCTCCTCCTGTGGTGAAGCAGGCTATTAGCTATACACGGGAGAAGCAAAACAATAACAAGGTTCATACAGGACGTCTGCCTATACCTGCACATATAGAGCGCATTATAATAGAAGTTGCCCCTGATGTTGATGTTACAGGCTTAAAGAGTATCGGAGAGGAAATAACCGAAGAACTGGAATACAAAGCCGGGAGTTTTTATGTAAACCAATATAAACGCAAGAAATATGCAAAGGCGGATGGGGAAGGTATCATAATAGGCACTCTTCCCACCCGTCCCATAGAAAAAGGCATGGCTGGAGCAGGACTTTTGGCAAACATCATCATAGAGAAATACGTTGACCACCTGCCCCTGTATCGGCAGATACAGCGTTTTAAACGTGCAGGCATGGATATACCAACGGCAACCATATCTGGCTGGGTTCACGCTACCTGCAAACTTATTCAACCCCTGTATGATGTGCTGAAACAAGAAGTCCTAAAGCAGGATTACCTCCAGGCTGATGAGACACCGATAGCGGTAATGGATAAAGATAAGCCGGGAGCCACCCATCAGGGTTATAACTGGGTATATCATGCACCGGGAATAAAAATGGTGTTATTTGATTACCGGCATGGAAGAGGGCGGGATGGTCCCAGAGAAATACTCAAAGATTTTCGGGGACATTTGCAGGCGGACGGGTATAATGCGTATGAAATATTTGATAACAAAATAATAACCTTGTTGCATTGCATGGCACATGCCCGAAGGAAGTTCGAGCAGGCATTGGATGATGACAAAGAACGGGCTGAGCATGTATTGCATCTGATACAAAAGCTATATTCCTCTGAGCGCAAAGCAAGAGAAGGCAATTATACATACACACAGCGCTATGAGTTAAGGCAGGCTGAAAGTGTCGCTGTTTTGCAAGCCCTGCATGTATGGTTTAAAGAAAACATCATCCAGGTATTACCAAAGAGTCTAATCGGGGAAGCCATTGCCTACTCGTTAGGCAGGTGGGAGAAACTCAGCCTTTATGCAACGGATGGCAAACTGGAAATAGACAATAACCTGGTGGAAAACGTGATACGCCCCGTTGCTCTGGGCAGGAAGAATTACCTCTTTGCCGGCAGTCATGAGGCTGCGCAGCGTTCTGCCATGCTTTACTCTTTCATGGGTACTTGCAAGCTCAGAGGGGTTGAACCCCTGCAATGGCTGAAAACAACGCTCTCTAAACTCCCTGAACACAAGGCGAACAGGCTGAGTGAACTGCTTCCCTCTTAAATTACCGCCTTAAATTACCGCTGAATCTATTTTTTGCTTACTTTTGAAATAATCAATTAATCGTAAGCATACTTTTCAATGTGGAACTGGGCAAAAACTGGCAAAGCAATCATTCAGCAAGCATCCATAAGGTGAATCGGGATTATCAACCTCCCGTCTTTGATAAAGTCAAGGAAGCCTATCTGAAATATGCTGAAGGGTTGATTCAGGATAAGAAAAATAAGCAATAAAGGATGAAAAATGAAAATTTCATATTCTCTCAGACTCATATTAACCGGATAAGAAGCCTAAACCATAAATTAAAGACTGAGGAAGAGAGAATTCGGCCTTTCGCTATGCAGTTGATTGACTCACTGAAGAAACAGGTGCAGGAAAAGCAAATTGATGATTTCAATATTCAGCAACATCTAAGTTTCTTTAGCAATAATACTGCTTGCAATAAAAGACATGGTGTAGAAGAGGGAGACCCGTTTTCAGAAGAAAAGGGTTTTCTACTCTTCGGCGAACAAACAGAAGACATGTTTTATTCGGACAACTGGAATGAATTGCCGAAGGGACATACATTAGCCGATGAATTATTTTGCTATTCCATGCATTGTTTAGTATTTCATGGTTCCTTAACATGGCAGGATATTATTGATATCGATGAAGTATGGATTGAATTGAAGGTGGATTATCAATTTATTTCAATACATTAGTTCCTTAAGAACAACATCAATCTATGCTTTATGGAACATCAACTTGAAGAGATTAAAGAATTTCTAATTTCCGACGAATTACGCTCTGCGCAAGTGAAATATTCTTCCTCGAATCTATCTGAGGAATCGGATCTAAAATTCAACTTATTCCAGCTTATTTCTGATCAATATTTACGAGAAAACCTTCATAGCGACATTATTAAATTTCTTTTAGACCCCAAAGAGCGGCACGGACAAGGAGATGTGTATTTTAAATTATTTTTAGATCTTTTGAATAGGCGGCTCAGCGAATTAAGGGAAAAACAAATTGACAAGGTTGATTTTTTAAATCCTACTGTCGAGAGAGAGGATTTGAGGATTGATATCAGCATTCTGAGTAAGGAAAAAAGGAAGGCAATTATAATTGAAAATAAAATCAATAATGCCAATGATACTGATCGACAATTGCCTAATTACGTTGAGAAACTTAGGAAACTGAATTATGATATTGTTGCAATTTTTTATTTGACAATGTGGGGAAACAAAACCACTTCCGAGAAGGGTTGGAAGCCAGGCGATAGGGATATGATGAAGTCCATACCTATAGTGCCATTGGGCGCATATCAAAAAACAGACGTAGATTTATTCAACGGATGGTTAAAAATTGCTGAGTCCAGACCCACAAAAGATACGGGAGCAAAAACTTTATTGAAACAATATATGCACTTACTTAAAGAAATAGGAGGAAACATAATGAGCACTGAGGGGTTGAAAGAATTTTATTCTCTTCTTACAATAGATGGTAACAAGAACTATAAAATATTAAGGGAATTGGAAAGCATGTTTGAACATCTTGGAGGTTATTTGGCTATGGAATTAAAAAATAAATTTGAACAAAAATCTAATCCATTTAAATGTTGTGGCCTTACAACAGGAAATCCTAAACAAGTAAGTTTTGGAGAATGGTACAAAGAAACTTCCAAGTATTTATTTTACATAGATTGCGATAAGAAGAACTACAAATTACATTTTCTGCAACCAGATTCCCGATGGCATCCTGATGTAACAGCCATATGCGAAAAATATTTAGGCCCAAGAGTAGAGTTAGATCGATATAATAAAGTTTACGAATTTCCCGAAAAAGAACAAACGCTATATAAGGATATTGAAAAGATTCTCGCAGATTTGCAAATAATTAATTCTCAGACCAAAAGTATTCATGAATGACAGAACGGACAGGCACTTCCCTTAACTGCACAAATTCTACCTTCAGACCTTAGGTTAGTTACAAGCCTGAAAAAAATGAGATATCCGTCATCTTATTATACTTAGAAGATCTGCTTAAAGATAAGAAAGGGAAGCGAAAGAATATTCCTACAATACATTACCAGAAAAGGACGGGCTAATCGCCTGTCCTTTTTCGCTTTTGCAAAATAATATTCCTCCCTCAAAACATTTTCAGAAAAGTTCCTCCCACCTCGCTCCCAGTAGGCGCAAAACCTACAACCTATTGCCGTCCTTTGCTGTATATAACAGTAAGGGCTGGACAATTATTTGACAATAAAACCATCAGAATAGACAGTAAATAGGATCAAAATAGACAGTAATTCACACTAAAACAACGCTAAAATGGAACAGGAGAACAAGAAAACAGAGACAAACTAGCCAGAGAATGCATCTCAGAAGGAAACAAAAACGGAAAACAAGACCGAAAAACCGATCCCAAATGCAGAACCAAAGAAAGATTGGATGGATTACGTGAGCGATTTCATTAAAAATCCAATCACGACCGGCCTCACCGGATTAACAGCAGGTTATTTACTCGGAGCGAACAAGGCAAACAAAGAAGTGGACGAGCTAAAGTCCGAACATAAAAGGGAAATAGCCAAACGGGATGAGCAATTCGGAATGCTCATGGAACAAATGCAATTGATGAATAAACATCTGGCTGCTTCGCTGAAAGGATTACCGGCACCGGATGAAAAACCGCGCCTTGAAATGCAGGAAGACCCGGTAAAAAAAGTTTACAGATATATTCCAAAGAACAAACAGTTTAAACTGAAATAACCATGATACAAAAACCAAAGACAGAAAAGGAAACAGTCAGAGTACCGACAGAAGTATTTCTGGATGTCTGTAAAATCATTCTGACCGGGCAACTCGGAAGCAAAATAGCCGGGATAAACGATGCGATTGGGGAGGTGCTTATCGAGCTTTCCTATTCAAAGGAGAAGAAGGGTCAGAAAGAAGCCCTTTCCAATATCACTGATATTGTTTTAGAATGGAATCAGCACCGCTATGGAATGGAAAGAGTGCAGCCGATTCAGGATTAATATTGTAAGTGGAATTGTCTACTTTAATAGAAAGGTTTATGATTTCTTTTATGTCAATTTGGGTCTTAAGTTTAGGCTCTCTCTTCAAACGTAGGCTCTGTATTATTGATCGTAATAGTCTGCTTTTGCCAACTGCATTCGCTCCTATTAAAACCGAATAATAGTTTTGATCCGCGTGATTTTCATTTGAATAAAAATGAATTTCTTGCTCTTCAAAAAAGGCAGATTTGAGTAGGACAGTTTTGGCCATGTTTTTTAAATATCATTTTAAACTTAAAAAGCTAAAGATTTTTTTCTTTTTATCAGGATTTCTGCACAGAAACAATTGCTTGAATGGACGAAAATAGTAGCAAGTGACACGTTCTCAATTAATCAGAAGTAAGAATATTCGCAATCACCCTAAAGCTCTCCAAACCCGCTTCCAGATTCTCGATGATCTCTCCTGCGAGTACATCGGGATCAGGCAAATTATCAAGGTTTGCTAAAGACTGATCCTTAATCCATGATATGTCAAGAGATGTCTTATCCCGGCTTATAATTTCATCATATGTGTATTTTCTCCAGCGTCCTTCCGGGTTTTTATCACCACTATAGGTTTCCTTGCGCTTATTTCGGTTGGAAGGGCAGTAACATTTGATGAAATCTTCAAGGACTGCAATATTTAAAGGATTCCGCTTTAGTGTATGATGTATATTGGTTCGATAGTCATACACCCATATTTCCTTTGTCCATGGGGTCTTGCTTGCCGGTTTGTTGTCAAAAAAGATAACGTTGGCTTTGACCCCATTAGCGTAGAAAATGCCCGTAGGAAGTCGAAGAATGGTATGCAAATCAGTTGTTTCAATGAGTTTCTTGCGAACTGTTTCCCCGGCACCACCTTCAAATAAGACATTATCTGGGACAACAACGGCTGCCATGCCTGTAGTTTTTAGCATGGAACGGATATGCTGGACAAAATTCAACTGTTTATTACTGCTTGTAGCCCAGAAATCTTGTCTGTTATAGGTTAAATCTTCCTTTTCCTGCTCTCCTTCGTCATTGGTGAAGGTCTGGCTGCTTTTCTTGCCGAATGGAGGGTTAGCGAGCACATAATCGTAAGTTGTAGTAGAAGCCGCAATAAGGGCATCAGCAGGGGAGATAAAGTTATCGGTGTCTATGTCGCCGATATTGTGAAGGAACATGTTCATAAGGGCGAGGCGACGGGTGCCTGCAACGATTTCATTGCCGTAAAAGGTTTCCAGCTTCAAACACTTATTTTGGGCCTTATCCAACTTATTGTTTGCAACTATGTAGTCATATGCTGCCAGAAAGAAGCCTCCTGTTCCACAAGCAGGGTCGGCAAGTGTTTTCATTGGTTGGGGTTGAATACATTCAACCATTGCCCTGATGAGGGGGCGNNAGTATTGTCCTGCACCACTTTTTACGTCCTGTGCGTTCTGTTCAAGTAGCTTCTCATAAATATCTCCTTTTACATCGGCTCCCATAACCAGCCATTGTTCACTATTGATCATATCAATGATTTTAGCAAGCATAGCCGGGTCCTGGATTTTATTCTGACTCTTCGTGAATATTTGTCCAAGTATGCCTTTTGCAGTGCTCAGTTCCTTGAGTAGAGTAGAGTAGTGTATTTCCAGTTCTGCGCCTTTCCGAGTTGTTAGGCTCTCCCAATTATATATTTTGGGGATGTTCAATTTCCGGTTATGAGGTGGCTTACTGTATTCATCAGCCATTTTCAGGAACAAGAGGTATGTGAGCTGTTCGAGATAATCCCCATATCCAACGCCTACATCTCGCAATGGATTGCAAAA
>PLXK01000004.1 GCA_003151415.1 Bacteroidota bacterium | reverse complement strand
CAAACCGGGATCTCCTGCCAAGGGATCCGCTTAAAGGAAAAGTCTTTTCGCGGTTTCGCTTTTCAGTAACTCTAAAAAAATTATCCAGGACACAAACCGAACCCATTCACACATCTGATGAACAACAAGTCTTTTTCCACTGCAGAACAAGCCCTTTCCGAACTCAGCTCCGGATCCCGCGTTTTTATCCAGTCGGCCGCCGCCGCACCCCGGCAATTGATCCGGGCCCTGGTGGAAAAAGGCAGAGGGCTGGAAAACATCAGCATTTATCATATGCACACCGAAGGAGAGGCTCCGTATGCGGAAGAACAATACCGTGGTCATTTCAAGACTTTTTGTTTTTTTATCGGCAGCAATATGCGAAAGGCCGTAAGCAATGGAATGGCCGATTATATCCCCGTATTTCTAAGCGAGGTACCCGCATTGTTCCGGAAAAATGTGATCCCTCTGGATTTTGCCCTGTTGCACGTTTCTCCTCCCGACAAACACGGATATTGCAGTCTGGGCACATCGGTTGACATTGGCGTTGCGGCAGCCGAAATGGCCAAATGTCTGATCGGTCAGGTAAATCCCAAAATGCCACGCACCCATGGGGCAGGAATGATTCACATCTCCAGATTCAAATACATTGTCGAATCCAATGATGATATTGCCGAAGGACCTTCAACAAAACCGGACGAAAAAGACAAACGCATTGCTCAATTTGTAGCCAGTCTGATTGAAGATGGATCCACACTTCAGATGGGCATCGGAAAGATTCCGGATGCCGTGCTTGGAGAACTCCGAAACCACAAACATCTGGGCATTCACAGCGAGATGATTTCTGACGGAGTAATTGACCTGGTTGAAAGAGGAGTCATTACCGGCGAGCTGAAAAAGAAACATCCCGGAAAAATTGTGGCCGGGTTTCTGCTGGGCAGTCGCAAGCTCTATGATTTTGTCGACGACAATCCCCTGATTCAAATGGAAGATGCCGCTTATGTAAACGACACCCACATTATCCTTCAAAACCCCAAGGTGGTGGCCATTAACAGTGCGCTCGAGGTTGACCTCAGCGGACAGGTCTGTGCGGACAGTATCGGAACACAAATGTATTCGGGCGTGGGCGGGCAGATGGACTTTATCCGCGCAGCTTCCTTATCTGCCGGCGGAAAGCCCATCATCGCACTTCACTCCGTTACTTCCAAAGGGATTTCAAGGATTGTCAGTTTGCTCAGACCCGGATCGGGCGTTGTTACCACCCGGGCCCATGTTCATTATGTGGTTACCGAATACGGAATTGCCAACCTGTATGGAAAAGCAATGAGGGAAAGGGCAAAGGAACTGATTCAAATTGCGCATCCCGATTTTCGGGAGAAGCTGGCCGAGGAAATATTCGGGCTGATCAATGCCCAAAGCGTATAGGCCACACGGTTTATTTGAACAAGCTTTTTTTGTAAAGTCTAGCCGATTGAGAACAGGCAGTCCAGCGAAAAGGTGTCGAGTTCGGCGGGCAGACAAAGCAGAAAAAGCAGCAGTACCAGACGCGGAAAAACATGTCCCATATCCCACATGGGGCGAAGAATGGAAAAAGCGAGAGCCACAAAGAGCAGGTCGACTCCCAGAAAAAGCAAGGCATAATATTTGAACAAGCCGGCAATCAGCAGAAAGCCTCCGATCAGTTCGGTATAACTTGTAAAATACACGCCGAATTTAAGCAGGGCATCGGGCAGATGTCTGGCCTGGGCCGAGTCATGAAATGAATCGATCACCTCCCTGACAGGAAGCCGGAATACTTTTTCATATCCCTGAAAGAAAAAAAGGATTCCCAGAAAAACCCGTGCGACAAAAATGCCAAATTCAAAAGGATACGTGTTCATGCTCTGTACAATTGGTTATACCGATGAATCGGATAAAACAAATTTATAGGAGAGGCTCTGGGACAGTTATGATCAAATTCATTTCAGGTCATGATCTTTGTCAACAGCATGAAAAACCGGAAAGAAACACAGGAGCCTTATTTGATCAGGTATAACACTCCCCGGTATGTATACCGGTTTTGGCGCACATCTTTCAGAACGGCTACCCATACGTACGTATCGATCTGAGCGATGGCCGACCCGTTGTTGATTGTTCCGTCCCAGCCTTTGTTCCAGGTGGTGGTATGAAAAATCAGATTGCCCCAGCGGTCATAAATGCTCAATTCATAATGATTCGGGTCAATGTCTTCTCCCTGTGGCTGCCAGATATCGTTTTTACCATCTGCATTCGGGGTGAAGGCATCGGGCGCATAAAAGGTAAACAAGGGATCGATACAAATCAATTGCCTGGACGTATCCACACAACCCATTATGCTTTTCACACTGAGCGTGACTTTATAACAGCCCGTGTCGGGATATGTGTAGGCGGGATTTTTTGTTGAATCTGTGGCGATTGGCAATACACCAAAATTCCAGGACCGGCTGACCGCGCCGGTGCTGCTGTCGTGGAAACTGATTTTGGGTGTGAGAATCGTTATCGGCTGTGGCCCGGCGGTAAAGGCTGCCACGGGAACGGGAAACACGGTGATGTAATTGGGTCTGTTCAGGGAAGCCTTACAGCCGTGTATATCGGTTACGTTTGTCTGGCACGAAAAGATTCCGGCCGTGGTATAGCAGTGTTTGACACTGTCGCATCCAATACCGGTTCCGCCGTCACCAAAGGTCCAGCTTGCCGAGACGCAG
This sequence comes from Bacteroidota bacterium, assembly GCA_003151415.1. Classification (GTDB taxonomy): domain Bacteria; phylum Bacteroidota; class Bacteroidia; order Palsa-965; family Palsa-965; genus Palsa-965. The sequence goes on along the minus strand of PLXK01000004.1, from coordinate 1,709 downwards.
GTCGGTTTCGACTTGCTGTGAAAGGTCAGGCAGAGCGGGGCGCACCCTGCAGTATCGGCCGAGGAAAATGAGGGAACCGGATTCGGATAAAGGGCTATGGCCACTTTTGCCGTATCGGCAGGCGTACCGCAATTGTCTGTGACAACAACCGAATATGTTGTTGTTGCAGCCGGGGTGGCTACCGGGTTTTGAATGTTGGCGTTGTTCAATCCCGTTACCGGAATCCAATGGTATGAATAATTGCCGTTGCCTCCGCCGGCCGTGCATCCAAGCGTTGCACTGGCACCCGGACAAATTGAATCGGCGCCGCTCACAACCGAAGAAAGCGGCGGCCTGACCGTGATGGTCACCGTTTGAGGGGCCGCAATACAGCCGTTGGTATCCATGCAGCTGACGGTATAAACGGTGGTCACAAGCGGCGAGGGTGTTGTTGTCACAACGCCTGCAGCATCGATCCAGCCAAATCTGTATCCCGGTGTTCCTCCCAGGGCTGTGGCTGTGAGGTTGGCCGTTTGCGATATGCAAATCGTCGCCGGCGGCATCGGGATGACAGAAAGAAGGGTGGGTTGAGTGATGGTTGTCACAGCAAAATCTTTACACCCCACAGAATCGGTTATCGTGCAGGTATATTTGCCTGCCGCAAGGTTGAATGCAGTAATTCCTGTTCCGCCGGAAGGTGTCCAGGCATAGGTCACTTTTCCGGTTGCACCGGCAGAGGCTGCGGTTGCATTTCCATTGCTTCCGTTGAAACAGGAAACCATAGAATCTATGGGAATGGACGCGATAAGACCGGGAATATTTTGAACTCTGTTTGTGTCCGCCGTCAAACAATGATTGGCGTCTTCCACCACGACGGTATAAGCACCCGGAACCAGATTGGTGTATGCCGGCAAAGCTGAGCCTGCTCCGGCAGACCAGGAATAGGTGTACGCACCTGTTCCTCCGGTTATGGAAACAGAATCTTTTCCATCCGGTTTGTTGCAATGCGAAGAGGTCTGGAACATGGACGGCAGAAGGGCCGTTGGTTGCGTTACCGTTGTTGTTCCGGTAGCCACACAGCCCTTGGCATCGTTTACGGTCACTGTGAAGGTCCCCGCACACACATTGTTGCAACTGGCCGCCAGACATCCGGATGTCCAGGAATAGGTATATGGAGACGTTGCTCCGCCGGGAATGCAGATCAACTGACCGTTACAACCGCCAAAACAGCTTACATTGATACCGGCAGCGTTGACGGTAAGTTGACTCGGTGCTGTCAGAACTTGTGTGGTTGTTGAACCGCAACCGTTTTTATCCGTTACAGTAACCGTGTATGTGCCTGCCCCCAACGCGGTGGCCGTAGCCGTAGCCTCGGCAGAGGGATTCCAGGAATATGTGTATGTGCCGGCCCCGCCGGTAGCCGTGGCCGTGATGGATCCGTCGGTGGAACTGAAACAGTTTGGATTCACAAATGAAGTGATTGAAGCAACCGGTGGTGCCGCTGAAGCAGGATAGGACAATACCAAAAAGCCATTTCCTCCGCTGGTAGACCCCCCGCCACCCAAAGCATCGCCTGCCGGAAGATCGGGATCAGCACTATTGCCGGGGGTTTGTCCGGCACCATTGGTAATGGTTACTCCTGTGCCCGTGGTTCCGCTGGATCCGCCACCGCCGCCGCAGGCACCGCAGTCGCAACTTCCGGCAATTCCGCCACCTGTTCCGCCAAGCAA
>PLXK01000075.1 GCA_003151415.1 Bacteroidota bacterium | reverse complement strand
GAAATTTTCACTAAGAACTTCAAAGACGATGCTCAGGCCGTACGCTGGGAATGCGATGGCAGCCCCGAGTACACTCTTGAAGACACAACCAAAGCATCCCGCGGAACGGATATTGTCCTGCACATTGCCGACGATTCCCTTGAATTCCTGGAAGAACAACGCATCGGTTCCATCCTGAACAAATACTGTAAATTTTTACCAGTTGAAATAAAATTCGGCGAGTCTGAAGTGGACGAGAAGGATGCCGAAGGCAAAGACATTAAGGTAAAGGAAGACCGCATCATCAACAACCCGCACCCGGCCTGGACCAAGAAACCGGCCGAACTCAGCGCCGAAGACTACAAATCCTTTTACCGCGAGTTGTATCCCTCTGTTTTCGAGGAGCCGCTTTTTTGGATTCACCTAAACGTGGACTATCCCTTCAACCTGACCGGTATTTTGTATTTTCCGCATTTGAAGAAAAATTTCGAACTTCAAAAAGACCGGATCCACCTGTATTGCAATCAGGTTTTTGTGACCGATGCTGTAGGCGAAATCGTTCCCGATTTTCTCACTTTGCTTCAGGGGGTCATTGATTCCCCCGACATTCCGCTCAATGTATCACGCTCTTATTTGCAGAGCGATTCGAACGTGAAGAAGATAAGCGCCCACATCAGCAAAAAAGTGGCTGACAAGCTGGAAGAGATTTTCAAACTCGACAGAGCCGATTTTGAAAGCAAGTGGGAAGATATCCGCATGTTTGTTCAGTATGGCATGCTGAGCGATGAAAAATTCTATGAGAAGGCGAAGAATTTTGCTCTTTTCAGAAACACCGAAGGCAAGGCATTCACCTTTGATGAATACGAAAACCACATCAAGCCCCTGCAAACAGATAAAGACAAACGTCTGGTTTATCTCTATACAACAAATCCTGAAGAACAGCACAGTTTTGTGGAGGCTTCCAAAGCCAGAGGCTATGATGTGCTTGTGATGAACAATTCCATCGATGTGCATTACCTGAATTTCCTGGAATCAAAACTGAAAGATGTCTCCTTTGTGCGCGTGGATGCCGACAGCATCGAGCGCCTGATCAAAAAAGACGATGCCGCTCCTTCCAAGCTAAGTGAAGAGGAACAGAAAGGACTTCAGTCGATCATTGAAGAGCAAATGCCCAAGGACAAGTTCAAGGTTGAATTCGAATCGCTCAGCGAAACGGATCAGCCCATGTTGATTACACGTCCGGAGTTTATGCGCAGAATGAAAGACATGAGTGCTATGGGGGGCGGCGCAGGCTTTTACGGAACACTCCCTGATATGCACAACCTGGTTGTCAATACAAACCATCCGCTGATTGTCAAAATCGTACACGAAACAGATCCGGGAATCAAAAAGAAACTCATCAAACAATCTACCGACCTGGCACTGCTTTCCCAGGGATTGCTCAAGGGCGAAAGCCTTTCTACATTCATCAAACGGAGTGTGGAATTGATCGGTTGAAACGGGCTTTAGGGACCCGAAGGGTTAACAAATGCAAAGACTCCTGATCGTCAGGGGTCTTTTGCTTTAAAAAACGTTCCGGAATAACGCAACATGGGGGTGTAAAATCTCATTGAAACTAGAGGAGCGGCTTCGACATCAAAACAAAATGGCAAGGCTGTGTAGAAAGAGCTTCTTTGGGAAAGGGGGCTGTTCCTGTTTCTTTGTAACCCAGTTTTCGGTAAAACGGAGGCAATTCGGTTCTCAGGTTCACTACTTCCAGATTCATACACCTGCAGTTTCGCGCGCGTGCAAAATCTTCGGCGGCATTGATCAGCCTCCGTCCCAGGCCCTTGCTTTGTTTGGAGGGATCAACAGAGAGCAGTCCGAAAAGAGCCTGATCGCCATTCAGTTTGACATACACCGTTCCTGCCAGGCCCGACTCGTCTTCGGCAATTAAAAAAGTGCCTTTCTCATAATAAACTTCCGTTTCGTTCAGCGTGAGCCTGTCGCGGTTTTTGAAAAACCGTTCCACTTCATACGCCGAGTTTATTACTGCGATGAGGGTATGTATATCAGCCTTTGTGGCGGGTCGTATATTCATTTTGTTTTGATGCTTTGTTTCATGACATAGTTACAAATAATTTGGAGGAATATGTCCCGGTCATAAAAAAACCGCCCTGATCCGGGCGGTTGGAAAATAAAATTCAAACCTGACATTCGATTAGTTTTTGCAGTATTTCAGCAAGAGTTCTGGTTTATCGGGGTGTTTCAGGGAAGTAATTCTTTTGTAATCATCGCAGGCGCCCGATTTGTCGCCCAGTCTGACTTTGCAAAGGCAACGGTAAAAAAGAATATTGACATCCGATGAATTGCTGTCCAGTGCATCCGAAAAATAAAACAGGGCGTTCAGATAATCCTTGTTTTTCGAACTGGCCATGCCTTTATTGAAATTGTATTCGTCGCTGCCATATACGGCATGCCCGTCTTTGTCTTTCTGGTAAGGAGGAATGAAAGAAATGGCCAGACTGTATTCAGCAGCAACTGCTTTTTTGTTGAGTGTTCCCGGATTCCAGCTGTTTTTCAAAAGAGAAGCTATCCGAAGCGCTTCCTTGTCCAGTTCAGGATCAACGCTGTGTACAATCCGGATGCTGTCGATAATCGTCCCCTTGGGGCCAACGGTGATATTGACCAGTACGGTTCCGCGTATCCGTTTGTCCAGGGCTTGTTTGGGGTATTGAATATTTTGATCGATGAATTGATACAGGGCCTGATTGCCTCCTTTGTATTCGGGAAGTGTTTCAGTATTCCGGCCTGAGGTCTGTGCACCCAGTGCAGATGTGATAAGAATGCCGGCTAAAAAAGACAAAAAGAGTTTGTTTTTCATGACATCGCTTTTTCAAATATAAAAAAAACTAAACAGGAAATGAAAGATCATGAAGGGAAATATATCAGTTGACCCATGAGGTGATTCAGAATCTGAGAAGGCCGGGCAGAGGAAAAAACCTCTTTAAGAGATGACAATGGCCTTTGGATCTTCGCTGAATGAGTAAAATTGACTGACCAAACAAAATTTTGTCCGGATACAGCCCATTCCAGGCTCCTCCTCAATATCCGGTTTTCTTCGTTGAATCGGGGATCTGTTATCATGAAAATACATACCTTGAATTGCCGGAAACAAGGATCGGACCGGGTAAATGGCCGATCCAAATGGGATTATTGGTTAATTTAGGCCGGCAATGAGGGAAATTGCGGAAATCAGAATTCGGATTATTGTCGGGGTGATCCTTTGTATAATAAGCGTAATGTGCTGATTTCGAATAAAATTAATGTAAATCCAAGACATTGCTGATTTCAGAAAAAGGCGGGTTTTCCATCCTCGTCCTGTGTACTTTATTTTTCTTTTTTTCTTCCCCGGTATCCGGACAGCAGCCTGTATTCAAAAATTACGGTGTGAAAGATGGCCTGCCGAGTTCGGAGGTGTATCAGGTCATGCAGGATTCCAAAGGATACATGTGGTTCTGTACAGACGGAGGTGTGAGCCGGTACGACGGATATTCCTTTGTCAATTTTTCTTCAGGAAAAGGATTGACAGACAATACGGTGTTTGGCAGTTATGAAGACAAAAAAGGGAGAATCTGGTTCAGGACCATGTCCGGAAAGCTGTTTTATTTTGAGAACGACAGCATCCATGGCATTGAAGCCAACACACACATTTCAGAAATTTTGCGAAATGGAATCGTTTCTTCCCTTTATGTAGATGCAGCCGATACGATCTGGTGCGGCATCATTATCGGAAAGGGTTTTTTCAAAATCGCACCGCCCTACCGGAGTTCGGATTTTACCTTTGTCGGACTCAAGCAATGTGCCTATATCATTGATATCGATAAACAAGGATTTATCTCGGGAGCCCTTCATCACCATTTGGACAATAAAGACTTCTATCCCGGGGAAGAGTCTTTTTTGATGAAATGCAGCAAAGACGGAAAACTGCTTTACAAACTTACAGACTATCAATTGCCTCCCGGCTCAGTAACATTGAAGAGCAGAGCCGGCCAATTTATCACCGTCTGCGAGAAGGGTATTCTTTCTCTGGAAACACAGGCTTATTTTGATGTTCCCGGAACCCAGTTTATTTCCTTGTTCGAAGACAAGTCCCAGCGCTTTTGGACGGGTACAGGTAAGAACGGCTTGTACTATTTTCCGGAAGGATTAAAAAAGAAGAAACCCCTGCATTACCTCAAAGGCCTTTCTGTTTCTTCCATCACCGAAGATGCGGAAGGCGGCTTTTGGTTTACAACTCTTGAAAGTGGGGTCTTTTATATGGCCTCGACGGGCTTTTTATATTATGACAAAGCGAACGGTTTAAGTGGAAACAAGGTTTTTACACTTGTTGGAAAAGACAGTACACATGTTGCAGCCGGTATGGCAAGCGGCGACATCTGTCTTTTGTCGAATGATACTGTGGAATTTTTAAAGGAAAGCAGGAACGGCCCGGGCGAAAACCCGATCTATCGGTTTTACAAATCACCGGCAGGCCAAACGATTTTTGCCGGCGCCCATTATTCTTTCCGCTTTTCATTTCAACAAAAACAGGTGAGGGAATATTTTTACAAAGGCGGCAAGTTCAATTCTTTCAAATGCTTTACAGCCGACAATTCGGGCTATCTCTGGGGAGGAAATTATTTGTATCTGGCCAAACTGGATATGGTCAGCAAAACCGTTCTTGAAAGCTATGTTTCAGAATCCAGAATACTTTCCTTGTATGGAGATGCAGGCAACACAATCTGGGCCGGATGCGTCAATGGATTGTGGTCATTCCGGGACGGAAAGTTCAAATACTGCGGAAACGAAAACCCTGTTTTGAGAAGCAGAATCGATGATATAAAGGTGTCGGCCGACAGTACCTGGTGGTTTGCCACAAAGGGAAGCGGCCTGATAGTGAAACGAAAAAACGATTTTCTGACCATCGATGAAAGTAAAGGCTTGTCCAGCAATATTTGCAGAAGCATCTGCATCGATCAGAACGATGTGGTGTGGGTAGGCACAAACAACGGAATAAACAAAATCACGATGAAGAAGTGGGGCAGCCCGCTCATTGAAATCTACTCCTCCGACGATGGACTTTTGTCCAACGAAATCAATGAAGTGGTTAAAACCGGGAATCTGGTTTGGGCCGCCACGAATCAGGGTGTGGTTGAATTTGATGAAAAGGCCGCTTTCTCCAACCAAACGCCGCCACCGGTGTATATCACCTCGCTTGAAATAAATTCCGTTAAGAAAACAATTTCGGATTCCTTTCACCTGAAGTATTTTGAAAATTATCTGAAAATCGGATTTACCGGCATTTCCTACAAAAGGAGTTCAAAAATGAAATACCAATACATGCTGGAAGGCATCGACTCCAAATGGAACTATACCACCAGCAACAATCTGCAATACACCACCCTTCCGCCCGGAGCCTATACTTTTCTGGTTTACGCATTGAACAATGATGGAGTTAAGAGCACCAGGCCGGCCCGGCTTTATTTTGACATTTCAAAGCCTTTCTGGAAAGAATGGTGGTTCATTGCCCTGGTCCTGGTTGTGGCCATCGGCACCATCATCTGGGCTGTGAATTACCGGATTGATTTTCTGAAAAAAAGAGCGGTTGAAAAGTCGGAAGTGAACCGGAAAATAGCCGATCTGAAACTCATGGCCCTGAAAGCCCAGATGAATCCGCATTTTATTTTCAACTGTATCGCGTCCATTCAGCATTTTATCTGGAAAAACAATCCGGAAGAAGCAGATCGTTTTCTCTCCAAATTCTCGAAACTGATCAGGAATGTGCTCATGAATTCAACACAGGAATACATCAGCCTCGAGGTCGAAATGCAGACCCTGGGTCTTTATATCGAACTGGAGCGCCTGCGGTTTTCTTCCAAGTTTGAATACAACTTTGTCATCGCCGACGGTATTGATGCCCAGTCGGTGCTTATGCCCCCGCTGATCATTCAGCCTTATGTCGAGAATGCTATCTGGCACGGACTGATGCATCTTCAGGATAAACAAGGGGTACTGAATATACAGATCGAATCTGAAAACGGGTTTTTGAAATGCATCATTGATGACAATGGCATAGGCCGGAAAAAATCCATGGAAATAAAAAGCGACCGAAAACACCGCTCTGTGGGACTTTCTATCACCAAAGAGCGGCTTGAAAACTTAAATGCGCTTTACCAGAGCAAATTGAGCGTGCAGCTGAAAGACAAATACGACGAGAGCGGACAGGCTACAGGAACAAAGGTGGAGATTTATATACCTTTGACCATTCGCTCATGATGCGGATAAACGATTTGGATAAAGACTAATGAACAATTGATGCATACATCCGGATCGGGACTATACCCAATTTTCAAAAAAGAGATTGGGTTTCTGCTTGCCTTCTTTTTGTTTTTCATCCTTCCTCTTTCAGCACAGCAACCGGTATTTAAAAACTATGGCGTGAAAGACGGGCTGCCCAGCTCGGAGATCTATCACGTCATGCAGGATTCCAAAGGCTACATGTGGTTTTGCACGGATGCGGGTGTCAGCCGCTACGATGGGTATACCTTTCATAATTTTTCATCACAGGAAGGATTGAAAGACAATACGGTCTTCGGCAGCCTGGAGGACAAAAAAGGAAGAATCTGGTTCAGGACCATGTCCGGGAAGCTTTTTTATTTTCAGAAAGACAGCATTTACGGAATTGAAGCCAACGAACAGATAACGGAGAAATTACGCAGCGGGCTCATCTCGTCCATGTATATCGACCCTTCGGACACGGTCTGGTGTGGTGTGATTGTCGGCCAGGGTTTTTTCCGGATCGCCCCTCCTTACAAAAAGAAAGATGTGACTTTTTTCCCTCTTCCATTCTTTGGTTTTGTCGTGGAAGTTGATCCGTTTGGATTCATTTGGGGTACGACCCGCCCCAAAGACTACAAGTTAAATAAGTACAACGAAGAGCCTGAGCTTATGAAAATAAGCAAACAGGGAAAATGGCTCGGAAAAATGGCTGATGTGGGCATGCCCGCAGGATCTAACATTCTAAAAACCCGGTCGGGAGATTTCATCCTCATCAGCCAGCTTGGCGTTTATTCGCTCAATAAAAAAGAAAGTTTTTATCTTCCGGGAGCCCACTTCCTTTCGCTCTACCGGATCCTGTCTTTGTTTGAAGACAAATCAAGCAATTTATGGGTGGGCGCCGCAAAAGACGGGGTTTATTATTTTGAAAAGGGTGATTTAAAGTCGCCCCGGCCCGGGCATTTTCTGCAGGGTCTGTCCGTCTCTTCGGTGACAGAAGATTCGGAAGGCGGGTTTTGGTTCACCACACTCGAAGGCGGAGTGTATTACATGACTTCTCCCGGGTTTTTGTATTATGGCAAAGAAAATGGATTGAGTGACAATAAAGTGCTGGCCATTATCGGAAAAGACAAAACAAGCATACTTGCCGGAATGGCCAACGGCGATATTTGTATGCTGTCCAAAGACAAGAACGCAGTCACTCTTTACAAAGAAAAAAACAGTTGGCCGGGAGAAAATCCAATCTACCGTTTCATCCTGGATTCTACCGATGGTAAAATTCTGGCCGGAGCCAATTGCACCTTTCTTTTTTCGCCAACAGAAAAGTATTCGCGTGAATATCTCATCAGAGACAAAGGGGTCAATGTGCACAAGTGCTTTACAAAAGACAAGTCGGGCCATATCTGGGCGGGCAATCACTTGTTTATCACGAAACTCGGTTTGGACAAAAAAACAGTGCTCGAAACGTATATTACCGAATCCCGGGTCCTTTCCCTCTATGCCGATAGCGCCAATACAATATGGGCGGGATGCATCAATGGTTTGTGGTCATTGCAAAACGGAACATTCACATACCAGGGCAACGCAAACGCCTTGTTCAAAAACAGGATTGAAGACATAAAAGTAACACGGAGCAACGTGTGGTGGTTTGCGACCAAAGGAAACGGAGTGGTCGTCAAAAACGGAAGCGATTTTTTAATGATTGATAAAAGCAAGGGCATGTCCAGCAATTTGTGCAGAAGCATATATATTGAAGAGGATAGCGTGGTTTGGGTCGGCACGAACAACGGGATCAACCGCATCACCATGAAAAAATGGGGCCACCCGGTTGTGGAGGTGTTTTCTTCTGACGATGGATTGGTATCGAATGAAATCAATGAAATCACCACAACCGGAAACCTTATATGGGCCGCAACAAATCAAGGTGTTGTTGAATTTAACGCAAAAGCCGCTTTTTCGAACCAGGCTCCGCCACCGGTGTACATCAGTGCGCTGGAAATAAATTCTGTTCCCAA
>PLXK01000125.1 GCA_003151415.1 Bacteroidota bacterium | reverse complement strand
GCCACAAATCACGAATCAGCCGGTAACCGATTCGGTTTGCAGCGGAAGTGCTTATACCTTCCCTGACGGAACCGTTCAGAACAACATCACCCTGACTACCGTTCATACAAGCAATCTGCTGAGTTCCAGCGGGTATGACAGCACAATTGTAACAACCCTGTATGTCAAACCGGCTTATGTGGCATCGGTATCCGTTTCAGTTTGCACCGGAGACAGCTATACCTTCCCTGACGGCTCGGTTCTGAATTCAATCACTTCCTCAAATACGCATTCCAGTCATTTTGTGAGTGCAGGCGGATGTGACAGCACAATCAACACGATTATTTCTGTTAACCCAACCAGAAATCTGGCGGTTTCTGCCGGGGTCTGCAGCGGGAACAGCTATACTTTTCCCGATGGAAGCATTCAGTACGGCGTTGTTTCGGCCACCACTCAAACCAGTTATCTGCAAAGTGCACTTGGCTGCGACAGTATTGTTGTCACCACCTTGTCCGTCAATCCGTCTTACAACATTGCCGTAACTGCTTTGGTTTGTTTCGGAGGCAGCTATACTTTTCCTGATGGCACAACCGAAACCGGAATCACTGCCGGACGGTCAATGAATACTGTTTCCGGTAACGAAAACGGAGTGGGGCAGAGCCACATCAACCGCTCACACCCGCAACAAAGTTATTTGCATACCGCTCAGGGCTGCGACAGCATTATCTCCACCTCGATCAAATTGATTTACCCTTCTGTCAATGCCCCTGTATCCGATTCGGTTTGTTTTGGATCCAGCTACACATTTTCAGATGGATATACTCAGGATACCATTTCATCAACGATTGTCCATACCAGTCAATTTACCAATGCTGCCGGATGTGACAGTTCAATTGTAACCACCGTATTTGTTCGCCCCGGACAAAGCACCGCTGTTACAGCCCTGGTTTGCAGCGGCAGCAGCTACCTCTTTCCTGACGGAACAACACGCGATACAATCAACTCAACCACCGTTCAGTTCAGCCATTTTCAAGTTGGAGGAAATTGCGACAGCGTTGTTGTAACAACCCTTTATGTGATTCCGGTGAACAGTCTGGCTGTGTCGGCTTCGGTTTGCAGCGGAGGCAGCTATACTTTCCCTGACGGATCGATCCAGTCGGGCATTACCTCCGTGTTTACCCAAACCAGTCATTTTCAAAGTGCCGCCGGGTGCGACAGTGCGGTTGTGACTACGGTTTCGGTTCTGCCTTCATACAATCTGGCACAGACTGTTTCTGTTTGTCAGGGCGGCAGCTACACTTTTCCTGACGGAACAACCCAATACAACATTATGAATGACAGAACCGTTTCAAACAATGGAAATGAAACAGGTTTGAGCCACATAACAAAAAGTTTCCCCCAGGTGAGTTATTTGCATACCGCTGCCGGTTGCGACAGCATCATTACCACCTCCATCCACGTTCTTTATCCTTCGGTCAATGCACCGGTTTCGGATTCAGTTTGCAGCGGTTCCAGCTATACATTTGCCGATGGATTCAGACAGGACACACTGACCTCTACATTTGTGCACACCAGCCAGTATGTGAATGCAGCTGGATGTGACAGCTCAATCGTGACCACTGTATACATCCGTGCCGCGAATATTCAGGCCATATCCGCTTCAGTTTGCAGCGGCAGCAGTTATACTTTTCCTGATGGAATGTTTCAGGATACCATTCATGCAGGTTTTGTGCATACCAGCCGTTTTCAAAGCGCAGCCGGTTGCGACAGCACAATTGTAACAACCGTATCTGTGATTCCGGTTTCCATTCAGTATGTATCTGCTTCGGTTTGCAGCGGCAGCAGTTTTACTTTCCCTGATGGAAGCACTCAGACTTCCCTTACTTCGAGCGCAGTTTACACCAGCCATTTTATCAGTGCAGCCGGTTGCGACAGCACAATTGTAACAACCGTATCTGTGATTCCGGTTTCGATTCAGTATGTATCTGCTTCGGTTTGCAGCGGCAGCAGTTATACTTTCCCTGATGGAAGCACTCAGGATACCATCCATTCGGCAACCGTGTACACAAGTTATTTACAGAGTATGAACGGATGCGACAGCATTGTAGCGACCACTTTGTCTATCTATGCATTGCCGGTTGTTAGCATCAGCGCTTCAAAAACAACGGTGTGTGCAGGGTCCAATATAACATTGACTGGTGACGGAGCAAAGAGTTATGGCTGGAGCAATGGCGTTCAGAATGGTCTTGCTTTTATTCCTGTTTCAAGTCAGCGTTATTATATGACTGGCACAGATGCAAACAAATGCCAGGACACAGCATCTATTCTTATCACCGTAAACGCATTGCCTGTGATAAGCTACCTGTTTGATTTTGCTGACAGCGTTTGTGTGTATGCACCAAACCAGCATTTGTGTTATGCAAGTCCTGCAGGCGGTACTTATTCCGGACCGGGTGTTAGCGGTGTAGAATTTACCCCTTCTTTGGCAGGTGTTGGAAGGAAAATGATTACTTATACTTACTCAGATGCAAATACCTGCGTAAGTTCGCTTATCGATACTGTAGTTGTTGTTCCGGCCATATTGACCGGCCTGAAGGAAATGACAGGCCTTGTTCAGGTGAGTGTTTACCCAAACCCCACGGTGGATCAGATCACGGTTCAATCGCCTGCAGTTTTAAACTTGATGAATATATATAACGCTGCAGGAGCCCTGGTTTATCAGATAAAATCTGAATCAGCAAAACAAATCCTTGATCTCAGCACATTCAGTGCTGGAGTCTATGTTCTGGAAGTCCAGGGGAAACACATCCGGGTAGTCAAAAACTAAACCCTTCATGGCAAATGAAGGAGGAAGAGTGTTAAAGGGGATGGTGCTCGCTGGTTTACTTGTTGAGCACCATCCAATAAAAGCCCAGTTCTTTTACAGCCTTGATGAATCCTTCAAACTGCACCGGCTTGGTGACGAAACTGTTTGCCCCGAGTTCATAGCATCTTTTGATGTCAGGGTCTTCCTGAGAGGATGTCAGGATGACGACAGGAATTGTTTTGGTATCGGGATGCGATTTGATTATTTCAAGCACTTCAAGGCCGTCCACTTTGGGCATTTTCAGGTCGAGCAAAATCAATCTGGGTCTTGATTCTTTCGACCGGGACGCGTACTCGCCCCGGGAAAATATGAAGTCAATGGCTTCGGCACCGTTCTTTACATGGAAAAGATTGTTGCTGATGTTGTTTTTTTTCAGCGATCGGATGGTCAGATTGGCATCATCCATGCTGTCTTCCACAATCAGGATATCGACTTCTTTATTCTCCATGTCTGGTATATTGTTTTCGTGTTAATTGAGTGAAAGGCTGAAATGAAAGGTGGCTCCTTCATTGACCGCCGCTTCGGCCCAGATTTCTCCGCGGTGTTTTTTTACGATACGCTGCGTTGTTGCCAGGCCTACACCGGTGCCTTCAAATTCCTCCTGTGAGTGCAGACGCTGGAACACACCGAAGAGTTTGTGGTAATACTTCATGTCAAACCCGACGCCATTGTCTTTGATGAAATAAATGTTTTGTCCTTCTTTTACGTAAGATCCGATTTCAATGCATATTTCGGGTTGTCTGGATGCATATTTAACCGCGTTTGAAATTAAATTCACCCAAACTTGTTTGATCAGGGCTTTGTCGCCTTCGGCCGGAGGAAGGGGACGGATGGTAAAGGTGATTTTATTGCCCGAGGGAGCAGAAAGAAATTCATCGGAAACGCTTTTCACCAAAGAGTTCATCGGAATCTCCATGCGGCTGATTTCTTTTCTTCCCAATCTTGAAAAAGTGAGCAGATCGTCAATGAGTTCACCCATCACTCTTGAATTTCTGAGAATGACTTCGATGATTTTTATTCCTTCTTCATCCAGCTTGTTGCTGTATTCTTCTTCCAGGATGGCGGTGTAACTGTGAATGGCCCTCAGGGGCGCCCTCAGATCGTGTGAAACGGAGTAGGAAAACGATTCCAGTTCCTTAATGGATGAATCCAGCTGGGCCGTACGTTCTGATACTTTGCGTTCCAGATTTACATTCAGTTCTTCGATATCCCTTTGTGCTTTCCTGATTTCAGAAATATCCAGGGCAATAATCATGGCCGATTCAACCGCCCCGGTTTCATCTTTCATCGGTACAAAATGGATAATGAAATCACCCATGGACAGGCTCCTGTCGACCGAGAATTGTTCGCCATTAAAAACCCTTTCGTAAAGGGGCCTGGATGTTTCGTATTGCTCTTTGGGAGCGATTTCCAGCGGATGCTTTCCTTCGTAATCCTGACGCTTATAACCCATGCGTTCCATGAGTTCGCCTTCGATAATCAGGAATCGGTGATCCTTACCCATAACGATAACAAGCGATTTGGGGATATGAAGGGCGATGGAACGAAAGAGTTTTTCGCTTTTCTTTAATTCGGCTTCGGCCTCTTCCCGTTCTCTTTCCGCTTTTTTTCGCTCTGTAATATCGATTGAAAGAATAAAAATACCTTCATCTACCGGTTGCACGCTCAGTTCAAAGTTTCCTTTGGATCCGTCGGGAAAAAGGAATTCGGTTTCAAGTTGTGCGGCCACCCGTTCTTGCATACATCGGCGGATAATGGCAAACATATCGGTTTGTTCAATTCCGGGATATTTTTCCATCATGGTATACCCCAGAAGCGCTTCTCTTGAATACTTGCCATGCCTGACCAGCGCGTTATTGACGTATATATACTTCCATGTAAAATCAATTATCTGTGCACCTTCCAGCATGTTGTCCAGAAGATGTCTGAACCGGGCATCGCTGACCATCAGCTTTTCTTCCACCGCTTTGCTGTGGCTGATATCGCGTAGAATCTTGGATGCACCTGTGATGACCCCTTGAGCATTCCTCAGGGGAGAGATGGTCAGGGAAATATCAAGCAGCCGGCCGTCCCTGGTGATTCGTTTGGTTTCATAATGATCCACGAACTCTCCTTTGTGGATCTTCTCGATGATGTCATTTTCTTCCTCTTTGAGATGCCCGGGAATGAGAATGGAAATGTGCTTTCCGACAATTTCTGAAGCGCTGTAGCCAAACATTTTTTGGGCTCCCTGGTTCCATGAGGTAATGATTCCCCGGAGATCTTTGCTCAGAATACCATCGTCGGAAGAATTGACTATCGATGCCAGTAACGCCTCGGTTTCTGCAAGTTTGTTTTTCAAAGCGGCATTCTTTTCAGTGTGTGAAATGATTTTTGAAGAGACTAATTTAGACTAATTATGAATTGGGATAGGTCTGGAATGGCCCATTATTGCCGATTGAAAAAAGATGACGTTTTGGAGTGTGCCTTTAATTGTGATTTAAATGCATATTCCTACAAAAAGGCATTAAATCTTACATTTGAAGATACAATATAAGTGATACATGATAAGGATCATATTCGCTCTTGCTTCAAAGGTTTCTTTCTGTATTGATTTGAAAAGAGGGCATTGTGCCTGAAAAACAAGGCCAATATGGTCCGAAACAGGATCGCATTGTAGAAAAAGCATTCATATGTAAGATATTCTGATTTTTTGTGTCCCTGATTTAGCCTTGTTCGCTTAATTTCAATCGGTAAATGGGCGGTCAAACCAGCAATGGTGGTTTGGTTCTCGTTTTGTCAAACAGCCTGGTTCATCCATTCTCCTCTCATCCGAATCTTTTTGAAAATTGAATACTATGAAAGAGCACGAAATGTTTGAATCAATGCTAAAAAAATAAGGTAATTATGGATAAGCATGCGGTCAAAATGACAGAATACAAAATACTTCATCTGGAGGACTCGGCTAGCGATTCGGATTTGATAAAAATGATCCTGACAAAGGGAGGACTGAATTTCGAGTACTTTCTGTGCGATCACGAAGAAAGTTTCCGGCAGGGAATCTCCGAGTTTAAGCCGAATGTTATCCTTTGCGATCACAATCTCCCTCAATTCGATTCTATCGGGGCTTTGAAAATACACAAGGAGTCAAATCTGGATATTCCTTTTATTCTCGTTACCGGCAATGTGTCTGAAGAGTATGCCGTTGAAATGATGAAAAACGGAATTGACGATTATCTGCTGAAAACAAATCTGCAGCGTTTGCCCAAAGCCGTGGAGAATGCATTTGTAAAAAGGGAAAAAGAGAGACTGCGCAAAGCGGCTGAAATTAAGCTGGAACAAAGTGTTTCGCTGTTAAATAAGTCGCAGCTCATGGCGCATATCGGAAGCTGGGAACTGGATCTTAAAACGCACGAGTCGGTTTGGTCGGATGAAGCGTTTCGGATATTGGGTCTTGGCGTGGGCGAAATTGAGCCTTCCGTGGATGTTTTCATCTCCTTTATTCATCCCGAAGACAGGGGATTTGTGAAAGCGAATATGGAACAGTCAAGAATTGAATTGCGCAACATGTCATACTACCACCGGATTATCAGAAAGAACGGAACGGTGCGGCATATTTATTCGGAAAGCCGGTTTGAATTCGATAAACAGGAAACCCCCGTGCGCTTTCATGGAATCATGCAGGATGTGACCGAAAAAGTATTGGCCGACCGGGCCAAGGAGTTTGACAGAAAAAATCTATCTGCCCTGATCAACAACACTACCGATCTGGTATGGAGTGTTGACCGGAATTTTGACCTGATTACGTCCAATCATGCTTTTGATGAAAGGATCAAAAGAATGATTGGACAGTCAATTACAAAAGACAGCAATATACTGGCCGGCGATTTTACTCCCGGCCAGATAAGCAGGTTCCGGTCGCACTATGAACGTGCTTTTTCCGGTGAAGCATTCACGGAAATTGAAATTCAGGAGGGCTTGCTTTCGGAAATTTCCTTTTATCCCATCCGCAGGGATGAGTTGGTCATCGGTACGGCCTGCTATTCCAAAGATATCACCGAGCGTAAAAAAGCGGAGCAGGATATTTTGCAAAAAAATGAGGAACTGAAAAACCTGACTTCCCACCTGCAGCAAATCCGTGAAGAGGAACGGGCAACCATTGCCCGGGAAATACATGATGAGCTTGGTCAGCAGCTCACCGCGCTGAAAATGGATATTGACTGGGTTTTGCATAAACAGGACGACAAGGAAAACGGAGTGGGAAAAAAATTGAATGACATGCTGGCCATGAGTGATAATGTGATCAATACCATACGCAGGATATCCTCTGATCTGAGACCTGCAATAATCGATGATCTGGGTCTGGTCGCCGCCCTGGAATGGAAATGCAACGACTTTGAAGAAAAGACCGGCATCCCCTGTTATTTTGTTTCCAAGCTGGAAGAAAGAAAGTTTGAGGATGAAGTGTGCATCAACACCTTTCGGATTTTGCAGGAAACACTCACCAATGTGACCAGGCATGCGGCTGCCCGATCTGTGGCCGTTGCACTCAGCGAAAATGAATCTGAACTGTGGCTTGAAATTGCCGATAACGGCAAGGGAATCAGTGAGGAAAGAATGGGCAACGGAAAAACCCTGGGCATTCTGGGCATGAAGGAAAGGGCGGCTTTGCTTGGCGGGCAGTTATTCATTCGGGGAATAAAGGACAAAGGAACACGGACAAAATTAATACTCCCAATTTAAGATGAACATACTTATAGTGGATGACCACGATTTGGTCAGAGGCGGCCTGTCCAGAATTGTTGCTGACGAATTTCCATTGGCCACGATTCAGGAAGTGTCGGGCGGCATGCAGGCCGAGAAATTGGCCAGAACCATGAACTGGAGCCTGATTGTCATGGATATGTCTATGCCTGATAAAACGGGCATTGACGTATTGAAACAACTGAGAACCGAAGGCATAAAAATTCCTGTTCTGATCATCAGTATTCATCCCGAAAATCAATACGCAATCCGGGTGCTGAAAGCCGGTGCGAATGGTTATATCACCAAGGATTGCCCCAGAGCGAATTTTATCAAAGCCGTGCAGACCATTCTGAATGGGAAAAAATACATTTCAGAAGACGTTGCCGAAAAACTGGCTTCCCGTTTGGATGGCGAAGAAGGAAAAGAGCAGCATGAGTTGATTTCGGACCGGGAGTTGCAGGTCATGAAACTAATTGCCTCGGGCAAAACGGTTTCTGAAATAGCCATTGAATTGTCGTTGAGTGTTCCCACCATAAGCACATACAGGCAGCGCCTGCTTGAAAAAATGAACCTGAAAAACAATGCCGAACTGACGCATTATGCCATTTCCAACCACCTGATTTAACCCTTTTTCTGATCTTCTTCTCTGTCATTGTCAGAATGACAGATTTATCATGTATTCAACGATTTCGTACGGATCCGCCCGGATCTATATTTGTTGTATGAATATATTCCTCAAAAACGAAAATGGAATTGACGAACGGCTGAGGGTCTTCATCCTGGATGATTGCAAAATTATCCGGGAGAAAATCAAGGAACATCTCCTTCTTAAAAACGATGTGGTTATTGTCGGAGAGGCCGAATCGAAGAAAGATGGAATGGAACTCATTGCCGAATTTAACCCCGATGTTGTTTTTTTGGATATTAAACTTCGGGATGAGAATGGGCTGAGTGTTTTGATAGACCTGAAAAGGACAAGACCTATGATCAAGGTGGTTATGTTTTCCAACTCCGCCGATCCATACTATAAAAGAAAATTCAGAGAATGCGGATGCGATTATTTTTTGGATAAGTCGAAGGATTTTTCAATGATTTCGGGAGTCATCGATGAAATCGTTTTACTCAGGACAAAAAGTATTTAGCGAAAGCTCCACGCAATTCAGAAGAAGGACACACGATAAAATCATAAAACATATGAAAAACTCATTGAATTTCGGACCGCACGAAAGTTTTGGAATTGCCAAAGACAGGTTCATGTCGGCACAGCATTTTTTCAGGACAGAAATACAGAAAGAAATGGAAGCCGATGAGCTCAGCGGCATTCGCCGGGAGCTCGCTTTTTTGAAAGAAGAAAAAGAGATGAATGCGACAGCACTGGTTCTTGCAAATCTGCAAAAAGCGGAAGTGGAGCAGTACAAGCTCATTATTGAAGAAAAGAACAAAAACATTACAGACAGCATCAACTATGCAAGACGCATTCAGCGGGCGATTTTGCCCGGAAAGGAGGCCATTTACACGGACCTGGGCGACAGTTTCGTTCTTTTTAAACCCAAGGACATTGTCAGCGGTGATTTTTATTTCCACCACAAACACAAGGACTCCATTTTGATTGCAGCTGCCGATTGCACAGGACATGGGGTGCCCGGTGCGTTTATGAGCATCATGGGTCTGGAAAAATTACACGCCACGATTCCGGTTCACAAGGATCCGGCGGACATTTTAAAGTGCCTGAACAATGGAATAAAAACGTCCCTGCAGCAATCGGAAAGCCATGAGTTCACTGCAGATGGAATGGATATCGCACTTTGTTCCATCAACACAACAAGCCGGAGGGTGGAATTTGCGGGCGCCAACCGCCCCCTTTGGATTATCCGGAAAGGACAAAACACCGTTGAAGAAATCAAGGGAACAAAAAAGGAAATCGGGGGAACCTCGGAATTTGACCAGTGCTATGAAAGCCACAGTCTGGAGCTGGAGGAAGGAGATGCTTTTTATATTTTTTCCGATGGCTATGCCGATACCTTCAGCGGACAAAGCGCCAAAAAGCTCACGACAAAACGGTTTAAACAGACCCTCCTCGAAATACAAGGTAAACCGATGCAGGAGCAGCAGCATTATCTGAACGATTTTGTTGAAATATGGAAGGCAGGGGCAGAGCAAATCGATGATATCCTGGTTATCGGAGTGCGGTTGTGATTGCCCGGCTTGGATATCGGGCCTTTAAGCGATACAGATTAGGTTTCGGGCTGCCGACGCTCCTGCAGGTGGAACATTCGGTTGTATCTTGCAGCTATCCCTGAACAAAATGTGGAGGACAATGAAATTGAATCAGAGGTCTTGATTCTCTCCGCAGGACGATACAGATTTATCAGTGAAAGAGATTGCGGATGACTGACAAATTTTCTCCTGTACACTTACAGAATAAGGGCTAAATCAAACCGCCTTGCCCGGACAGACCCGGCAGCAAACAGATGAACAAAGCAGAAACAGAGGAGTTGATCCGTGCCAACAGAGAACTTGCTTTTCAAAATGAAGAGAAAGGGAAACGTGCTGCAGAATTGGTCATTGCCAACAAAGAACTTGCTTTTCAAAACGGGGAAAAAGAAAAAAGAGCCGCAGAGCTGATCATCGCCAATAAAGAACTTGCTTTTCAAAATGAAGAAAAAAGACTCCGGGCCATTGAACTGACCGAACGCACGGAACAGCTGGAAGCCATGAACAAGGAACTGGAATCTTTTTCCTATTCCGTTTCCCATGATTTGAGAGCTCCGCTGAGGGCAATCAATGGTTACGCCCGGATTCTGGAAGAGGATTATGCCGATGCGATTGATTCGGAGGGCAAATTGATTCTTCAGTCCATTATGCGGAATTCAAGCCGGATGGGCGTACTGATTGATGATTTGCTTGCATTTTCAAGATTGGGAAGAAAGCAGGTGGTGCTTGCCAGGATCAACATGGAAGCCCTTGTCAGGTCTGTCATTGAGGAACTGCTGCCTGCGCATGGCGAAAGGGTGGAACTTGTTTTGAATCCGCTTCCGCCTTCAAAGGGGGATCAGGTGCTGATCAAACAGGTTTGGATCAATTTGATCTCCAACGCGCTGAAATATTCACAAAACAAAACCAGGGCCATGATCGAAATCGGGGCCTTTGAGCAGGATCATTTTGTGATTTATTATGTCCGGGACAATGGCGTTGGTTTCAACATGCAATATTACAGCAAGCTTTTTGGTGTCTTTCAGCGTCTGCATTCCCAAAAGGAGTTTGAAGGAACCGGAATTGGCCTGGCCAATGTTCAAAAAATAGTTCTGCGGCACCATGGCAAAGTGTGGGCTGAAGCAAAATTAGACGAAGGGGCCTGTTTTTATTTCAGCTTGCCCGATATCCACGATTAATCCGGAACCCATGAATTACAATGACGTTGAGATTTTGTTTGCCGAAGACAGCGATGATGACGCTTTGCTGACAATCCGCGCTCTTAAAAAGAGCGGACTCTCAAATAAGCTGCTTCGTGTGAAAGACGGCGAAGAGGCCCTTGATTTTATCAATTGCAGGGGAGAGTATGCCCTGCGCAACATAAACATGCATCCCAAACTGATCTTGCTGGATTTGAAAATGCCCAAACTTTCGGGCATGGAAGTGCTTTCCCAAATCAAATCGGATCCCCTGACCAAATCCATTCCTACAGTCATTCTGACATCCTCAAAAGAAGATCCGGATATAAAAAAATGTTATGCTCTGGGTGCAAACAGCTATATTGTAAAGCCGGTGGACAGTAATAACTTTTTTCAGGCGATAAAAGATCTCGGTATGTTTTGGATGATACTCAGTCAGCCCCACCGGTAAAGGACTGAGTCGTTTAACCCGTTTGTGCCCCGGGTTCCGGTCTCTGATTCTTTAGATTATGTATTATACGTGAAATGTCGTATATGATGTTTAGAGCCGGAAGGTTAATTTCGCTTGAAAATCAAGTGAAATGAAAAAGAAGGTTTCTGTAAAATGGCTTCGTCACCCGGTTCTGATCTGTTTGCTCCTGCTTATTTTCTTAACTCCTGTTCAGGCTCAGCGCAAATGGAAGGACTATCTGCTGCCGGGTTCATCCATGTTTGTTTCAGGCATGCTCGATGGAACCACAGAAAGCCTCAGTTTTCATTACAACAACGGGTTTAAAGTTCATTTCCCAAAAATCAACAATCAGTTTTGGGACCCTTCGGTAAGCTGGCAGAACAAATACACAAATGGCAATCCGGATCTGGGAGCCAAATTCCCCGGCAGCACCACCGTTTTTGTTTGCACGACCGATGGTTATCATCTGCTCCGGGCCCTGAAACGATCTGTTGACGGACTTACTCTGGCGTATTATATAAACGAATCCGTTCAGAAGATAAATAGCTGTCCGGAGTACAAACACGGCCGCAAAAAATGGAAAAATACAGTGGTTGATTTTTTGATATTGACCGCTATCCGTTCTGCCGGTTTCAATTTGACCTATTATGCTCTTTTCAATCAGCAGGGAATGCATTATAAGTTGTAAAGAGAAGAGCAATGCCGCCATGGAATTCAGGCTTTGTCCGCTATACCCCCACGGAGTTGGGCCTGAGTCCGGTGTTTCAATCTACTGACTAAATCCGTATTTTTGTTGGGCAATGCACTTCAGAATTAAGAATACGGTACTTTTTATCGCTCTACTTGCTGTTACCTTCCTAATTTCCTTCTGCGGAAACGAACAAAAGGGCGGTCATCCCCTTGTTCAGAAAAACGCAGCGACCGATCCCTGGTTAGGGCACAGTGATTCTGCTCACTATACAGGCATTCATACCTGCAAGCAATGCCATATGGATATTTATCAGTCATTTATCCGCACCGGAATGGGGCAAAGCTTTGACTCTGCCAGTTTGAAGAAAAGCTCGGCAAAGCTTGACGCGCATACCGTTATTTATGATAAAACAAGGGACTTTTATTATCATCCCTTCTGGAAAGCCAACAAATATTACATCCGGGAATTTCGCCTTCTAAAAAAAGACACCGTCTTTAACCGGGTTGAACAGGTTTCCTTCATCATTGGTTCGGGTCAGCATACCAATTCGCATATTCTCAACACAAATGGCTATCTGCATCAGATGCCGATGACTTTTTATACCCAGAAAGGCCAGTGGGATCTGCCTCCCGGATTTGAAAACGGATTCAATACCCGTTTTTCCCGGAAAATCGGCCTTGAATGCATGAGCTGTCACAATGCCTATCCTGATTTTGTGGCCGGTTCTGAAAATAAATACAACCGGGTCATGAATGGAATCGATTGCGAACGCTGTCACGGGCCGGGAAGCATTCATGTTGCCAGAAAACAGGCAGGCGAGAAGATCGATACGGGCAGGTCTATCGATTACAGCATTGTCAATCCGGGCAAATTATCGATCGACCGCCAGTTTGATGTTTGCATGCGCTGCCACCTTCAGGGAAATGCGGTGCTCAATCCGGGAAAATCATTTTTTGATTTCAAACCGGGTATGAAACTTTCTGATTTTATCACCGTATTCATGCCCCGCTACGAAGGTGCCGACGATCAGTTTATCATGGCCTCTCATGCTGCCCGACTGAAGATGAGTAAGTGTTTCATTCAATCACTCAAAGCCGCTTCGGTTTCTGCAGACTCCCTGCGGCCATACAAGAATGCGCTGACCTGTGTGACTTGTCACAATCCGCATGTAAGCGTGCGGGAAACCGGAAACGGAATTTTCAATGCCGCCTGCCTGAATTGCCACAACCCGGCAAAAAGCAATGGAGAATGCAAGGCGCCCCTTGCCGAGCGGAAAAAGGTGAATGACAACTGCGTTTCCTGTCACATGCCGCGTTCGGGTTCAACCGATATTCCGCATGTCACCGTTCACGATCATTATATCCGCGCCATTCATAAGAAAACGGATGCGGCCCAGGTCAGAAAATTTATTGGCCTCTACGCTGTGAATGACGATAACCCTTCCC
>PLXK01000034.1 GCA_003151415.1 Bacteroidota bacterium | reverse complement strand
TTAAACGAAGGGTATCCTGTTTGAAGACCTGCGCATGAAGACCCAAGCTAAGACTAAAAACCAGCAGGGTCAGGATCCTGAATCTTGTCATAATTGTGTATGAGCCATGTGATCAAAAGAGGTGCTGCGAAGATGTACAGCAGAAGCAGGAAGTACATGAAGCAATCAACCGCCTCTGCGTCGTATCGCTAAAATCCCAAAATTCGTTTTGTTTTTTTGATGTTTCAAAACTACAAGAAGGGTATTAGAATCTAATTAGACGGCAATTAGAAGGTAATTAATTTGGACGGTGAGAAATTTGAAATTTATTAAATAGTCATGACAATGAAATGAAAACATAGGTGAAGAACCCGGATTTTACGTTACAAATATTTAACAAAAGATTCTTTCAGGGAATTGAATTAAATCGTAATATTGCGATACATATAAAGGGCAGAAGCCGGCAAATCAATTGAATAATGGGTGCATCAAAAACGGAAGAGTTTACGGTAAAGGACAACAAGGTAGCCAAATACGCAAAAGCGTTATCGCATCCGGCCAGGGTGGCTATTTTAAAAATGCTGATCCAAAAGCAAAGCTGTATTTGCGGGGATATCGTTGATGAACTGCCGCTTTCGCAAAGTACCGTTTCCCAGCATTTGAAAGAATTAAAAGAAGCAGGGCTGATTCAGGGCGATATTGAAGGCGCTAAAGTCTGCTATTGCATTGATGAGAAGGAATGGAAACAGGCCCAAAACTATCTGACCGAATTTTTTGCAGGCTATCGGAAGTCGGGAGAAAAATGCTGTTAAGCGGTTATTTAATCCAATCGTCACATAACGATAACAATCATTCATAAATAAAAACAAATGGAACAGACAGACAAAATCAAGGAAATGGTAAAGCAAAAATACAGTGAAATTGCTTTACAGGATAAGGATACAAATTCATCCTCCTGCTGCGGGGCGACAAACAGCTGCGGCGGCGACAGCGTTTACAACATCATGTCGGAAAACTACAACAAACTGGAAGGTTATACACCGGAAGCCGATTTGGGCTTGGGTTGTGGCTTGCCCACCCAATTTGCAAAAATCAAAACCGGAGATGTTGTTGTGGATCTGGGCAGCGGTGCAGGAAACGATTGTTTTGTGGCCCGGCATGAATGCGGACCGGAAGGAAAAGTAATCGGCATTGATTTTACCGAGGCGATGATTGCCAAGGCAAGAAGCAATGCTGAAAAACTGGGCTTTCACAACGTTGAATTCCGGCAGGGAGATATTGAAAAGATGCCGCTCACCTCGGGGCTTGCTGATGTGGTTGTCAGCAATTGTGTTTTGAATCTGGTGCCCGACAAAGCGAAAGTGTTTCAGGAAATTTTTCGTGTATTAAAGCCAGGTGGGCATTTCAGCATATCCGATGTTGTACTGGAAGGCCAGTTGCCCGACAAGCTCAAAAATGCTGCCGAGATGTACGCCGGCTGTGTTGCAGGGGCCATACAAAAAGAAGACTACCTGAACCTGATCAGGGAAACCGGTTTCACCCACATAACCATTCAAAAGGAAAAAGCAATCACAGTTCCGGATTCGATCCTGACTGACTACATAACCGAAGAGGAGGCGCAATCTTTCAAAAATTCCAAAACAGGAATCTTCAGCATCACTGTCTTTGCCAAGAAAGAGGAATGCTGTAAACCCGGAAACGGGTGCTGTTAGTAAGAGCCGTATATTTTTTTATTGAAAGAAAACAAATCCAAACTGTTCAAAAATCAGAATCACATGAAAAAAGCAAGAGTTCTGTTTGTCTGTATACACAACTCTGCCCGCAGTCAAATGGCAGAAACATTTTTAAATGCCCTCGGAGGCGACCAGTTTGAAGCCGAAAGTGCCGGGTTCGAACCCGGGCAATTAAACCCTTTGGTGGTCGAAGCCATGAAGGAGATTGGCTATGACATTTCGGGAAATAAGCCCAAAGAAGTATTTGATTTATACAAACAAGGGCGGATTTATACCCATGTGGTTACCGTTTGTGATGAAGGCAATGCGGAGAAATGTCCGGTATTTCCGGGAATGATGAATCGTTTGCACTGGTCCTTTGCCGATCCGTCGGGTTTTCAGGGAACCCACTCAGAAAAACTGGAAAAGACCCGGGAGGTCAGAGATTCCATAAAAAAGAAAGTTCAGGAATTTATTGATCATGCAAACCAAAACACAAATTAAAGCCTTTCCTGAAAGTCAATTAAGCCATTCTCCGGTATTTTGATTTGGACTTCCGGTTTTACCAGAAGCGATCCCTTGTTTAAAGCCGGATTTAACCTTTTTCTCTCCTTTTTAAGCGATGTTTTCAACAGATAAAGCCCGGCTTCCCGACATTTCATCGAACGAATGCCGGGAAAACTTAAACATTCTGAAATTATGAGTAATTTTGAGCTTCACACAAAGATCTATACACATAAACAAGATTTAAGATTATGAAAGAGGTATACATAATATCTGCTGTGCGCACACCAATTGGAAGTTTTGGCGGCATGTTTTCAGGAATCTCTGCCACATCACTCGGGGCAGCAGCCATTAAAGGCGCACTCACGCAGGCAGGACTTGATCCCAAAGAAGTCAATGAAGTACTCATGGGATGTGTGCTGCAGGCAAATCTTGGTCAGGCACCGGCCAGACAGGCTGCGAAATTTGCCGGCCTTCCGGACAATGTGATTTGTACAACTATTAATAAGGTATGCGCATCGGGCATGAAAGCCATCATGCAGGGTGCACAAAGCATCATGCTGGGCGACAGCGAAGTGGTCGTTGCCGGGGGGATGGAAAACATGAGTCAGGTGCCTTTTTATGCAGATACAATGCGCTGGGGAAATAAATACGGCAATGTCCAGCTCCTTGACGGTCTGGCCAAAGACGGACTGACCGATGTATACCACAATTATCCGATGGGAAATTGTTCTGATTTATGCGCCAAAGAAAACAACATCAGCCGGGAAGAACAGGACACCTTTGCCATCAATTCATACAAGCGTTCACAGGCAGCCTGGGCGGCCGGCAAATTCAACGATGAAATCGTTCCTGTTGAAATACCCCAGAAAAAAGGAAATCCGATCATTTGCAAAGAAGACGAAGAGCACAAAAATGTTAAATTCGAGAAGATCCCTGAACTTCGGCCTGCCTTTTCGAAAGAAGGAACAGCAACGGCAGCCAATTCATCGACGATGAACGATGGTGCTGCAGCCCTGGTGCTGATGAGTAAGGAAAAAGCGGAAAAACTTGGAAAGAAACCCATTGCCATTATTCGCGGGTATGCGGATGCAGAGCAGGCTCCCGAATTGTTTCCAACCACTCCTTCACTGGCCGTTCCAAAAGCAATACAAAAAGCAGGTCTTCAAATAAGCGATATAAATTATTTTGAACTCAACGAAGCCTTCTCTACTGTGGGCATTGTGAACATACAGAAAATGAAACTGGATGCATCCAAAGTAAATGTAAACGGTGGCGCTGTATCCCTTGGTCATCCCCTGGGTGCCTCCGGAGCCAGAATCATTGTTACTCTCATCCATGTTCTCAAACAAAACAAAGGCAAATACGGTGCCGCTGGCATCTGCAACGGTGGCGGCGGAGCCAGTGCGCTTGTTGTTGAAAACGTTTAAGAATAAAACACCACGAAGCATTTTCACAAAATGTCTTCGTGGTCATTTTTATTTGTGCAACAAACCGTGTACGGAATCTGCAACTTAAGTCTTGTTCCCTGCCGGAAGGAACCTTCCGACAAGTGTGAAATGGTTACCCAGCTTTTGTTNNCGGCTATTCCTGTCCTGCTTGGCAGTACGCTTCCGGCTTTCAGCAAAACGGAATGCAAAGTGGAAGACCACATCTGGAAATATGAAGGACAGCATACCCCGGCCGGCATTAAAACAGAAAGAAGCGGGCTCATCGAAACCGCCATGCTTTACCTGCATGCCCCTTATTTATGGGGAGGACGGTCACCATTTGGTATCGACTGCTCGGGTTTTACGCAAATGGTTTACCGCTTAAACGGCAAACAACTCCTTCGCGATGCCTACCAGCAGGCTTCAGAAGGATCCTTGCTCAGTTTTATTGAAGAAGCCGAAACGGGCGACCTTGCTTTTTTCGACAATGCCGAAGGGCACATCATTCATGTGGGTATCATTCTGAATGGCAGCCGGATTATCCATGCTTCAGGCCAGGTTCGCATTGACTCCTTTGACCATCACGGGATCTACAATGCTGAAACCCGGAAATATTCGCACAACCTGAGAATGATCCGCAAGATTGTCTGAAACCCGGTCCTGGCATTTGGAATTCGAACACGCTCCCCATTCTGCCACTTTGTCTTTTTTGAAAGCCAGATTCAGCAGAACAATCATTTAAAATGCCAAACTTTCCTGACAATTGTCATATCTGCTTGTGGCTTATTCTTTGATCTTTGGCCAATCAGGAAAATGCTTTTCAAACACTCCGAAAAATCACGATATGAATCTAAATAATTTCACTACCAAATCACAGGAAGCCATTCAGCAGGCCCTGCAAATCGCAAGCGCCGAAGGGCATCAGGCCATCGAAAATGCGCACATTCTAAAGGGCATTCTTGAGGTCGATGAAAATGTCATTCCATTTCTGCTCAAAAAACTGAATGTCAACCTGCCCATTTTCAGCCAGGCTCTGGACAGGATTATTTCCACATATCCCAAAGTGAGCGGCGGCCAACCGGTTTTATCGGCCACGGCCAACCAGACCTTATCAAAAGCACCGGCTTATCTCAAGGAATTTGGCGACCAGTATGTGTCTATCGAGCATTTGATTCTGGCATTGCTTTCGGTCAAAGACACCGTTTCACAGCTCATGAAAGATAACGGCATCAATGAAAAAGATTTGAAATCGGCTATAGCTGAACTGCGCAAAGGAGCAAAAGTGAACAGCCAGAGTGCAGAAGAGACTTACAATGCATTGGAAAAATATGCCATCAATCTCAACAAGCAGGCTCAAAACGGAAAGCTTGATCCGGTTATCGGGCGGGACGAGGAAATCCGCAGGGTTTTGCAGATCCTCTCGCGCAGGACAAAAAACAATCCCATCCTTGTCGGTGAACCCGGTGTTGGAAAAACAGCTATTGCCGAAGGGCTTGCTCACCGCATCATCAATGGAGATGTGCCGGAAAATCTCAAATCCAAACAAATCTATTCCCTGGATATGGGCGCATTGATTGCCGGGGCAAAATACAAAGGTGAATTCGAAGAACGATTAAAATCTGTCGTGAAGGAAGTGATTGCCGCTGAAGGGGAAATAATCCTTTTCATTGATGAAATCCACACCCTGGTTGGTGCCGGAGGAGGCGAAGGGGCAATGGATGCTGCAAACATTCTCAAACCTGCCCTTGCACGGGGTGAACTCAGAGCCATCGGAGCCACAACATTGAGTGAATATCAAAAATATTTTGAAAAAGACAAAGCCCTGGAACGCCGTTTCCAGAAAGTGATGGTTGATGAGCCCAGTGCGGACGATGCCATTTCCATTTTGCGCGGCATCAAGGAAAAATACGAAGCGCATCACAAGGTCAGGATCAAGGATGAAGCCATCATCTCTGCTGTTGAACTCTCCCAACGGTATATCACCGACCGTTTCCTGCCCGATAAAGCCATTGACCTGATCGATGAAGCGGCCTCCAAACTGCGCATGCAAATCAATTCCATGCCCATAGAACTTGAAGCCGTAGAGCGCAAGACAAGACAGCTTGAAATTGAACGCGAAGCCATAAAAAGAGAAAAGGACAAGGACAAACTCGAAGACCTGAACAAGGAAATTGCTGAATTGAGTGATAAAAGGACCAATCTCCGTGCCCGATGGAAAAGCGAAAAAGAAGTGGTTGAAGGCATTCAGAAGATGAAGGAACAAGTAGAACATTACCGCTTTGAAGCCGAACAAGCCGAACGCAACGGAGATTATGGCAAAGTCGCTGAAATCCGTTATGGGAAAATCAAGGAAGCCGAAGTTCAACTGCATAATTTTGAAAACAAACTCACCGAAATGCAAAGCAGCGGAATCCAGATGATCAAGGAAGAAGTGGACAGCGAAGACATTGCAGGGGTGGTAGCCAGCTGGACGGGCATTCCTGTTAAACGAATGATCCAAAGCGAAAGGGAAAAACTGCTTCATCTTGAAACAGAACTTCATAAGCGCGTGGTTGGTCAGGATGAAGCCATCACGGCCATTGCCGATGCTGTGCGACGAAGCAGGGCCGGACTTCAGGATTCCAAAAAACCAATCGGTTCATTTATATTCTTGGGAACAACCGGGGTAGGCAAAACAGAACTTGCCAAAGCTCTTGCCGAATTCCTGTTCAACAATGAAAATTCGATGACACGAATTGACATGAGTGAATACCAGGAGCGACACTCCGTCAGCCGTTTGGTGGGTGCGCCTCCCGGGTATGTAGGGTATGAAGAAGGAGGACAACTTACAGAAGCGGTCAGAAGAAAGCCCTATGGAGTCATTTTGCTTGATGAAATCGAAAAAGCACATCCGGATGTATTCAATATCCTTCTGCAGGTGCTTGACGATGGACGGCTGACCGACAACAAAGGACGCGTCGTGAATTTCAAAAACACAATCATCATTATGACTTCAAACATCGGTTCCACACTGATCCAGGAAAATTTCGAAGACCTGGATGAGAAAAAGATCGAATCTGTGATTGAAAAAACCAAACTGGAAGTGTTTGAAATTTTAAAAAAGGCCTTGCGGCCTGAATTCCTGAACAGGATTGATGAGGTCATTATGTTCAGACCACTGAGCCGGAAAGACGTTGAGAAAATAGTAGAAATCCAGTTCAACGAGATTGCCAAAAGGCTCGAAGAAAATGGAATACACCTCAAGGCAAGTAAAGAAGCTTTGGAATGGCTGAGCCTTAGCGGTTATGACCCCCAATTCGGCGCAAGACCGGTAAAGCGGATATTGCAAAAAAAGGTACTGAACGAATTGTCCAAACAAATTCTTGAAGGTAAAGTACAGCGGGATTCCGAAATCGTGCTTGATGTATTTAATGACGAGTGTGTTTTCCGAAACCCCATTGAGCTTGACAAAAAAGAAACAAAGGAAAAACGGAAAACCAAAGTGTGAAGGGACTCCCCCCTGGCATGAAACATCAGTGGGATTGCATGGATCGTTCACACGAAAAGGGAACTATTGAGCAAGTTTGACGAAGTGGGCCACGAATTCGTCTTTGTACAACAGGGCGGCATAGCAATGCCGTCCGTTGATTTCCCAAAATTCCTTGGGACCGACCGCTTTATCATAGAGTTTCCGTCCCATAAAATAAGGACATGTTTTGTCTTCTTTACTGTGGATGAATAGTTTTGGAATTGTAATCAGGTTTACCACATCACGCGCTTCGTATTTTGAAGGCACAACCACATAAGTCAGCGGAGGCGGTGCAAAGAATCGCCTCCAGCCATGATAAGCGGCGATTTCATGATGACCCGTAAAGGCACCTTCAACAGCCAGAGCATATAATTTCTTTTGCTCTTTCGCGGCCACGACAAGAGCCAAATGGCCACCCAGCGATTGTCCAAAAAGAATAAGCTTGGTGTCTTTTACATCCGGTCTTGCCTTCACGTAATTCAGAGCAGCAAGACCATCTTCCAAAACGTGCTCCTGCGAGGCAATGCCCTGAGAGGTGCCATATTGCTGGTAATCCCAAACCAGGCATTGAAAACCTGCCTGAACGAGAGGCATAACTATGGGCAAATAATACCCGATATTTCCGGTGTTCCCATGAAAATGAAGAATTGTTCCCAGGATCTTTCCGGATCTGGGTTTGATGAACCAGCCATGAAGCAGCATTGTATCGGCAGAACGGAAATACACATCTTCCTTGATAACAAGCAGACTGTCAGGTGTTGCCGGAGAATTGTACCCTGTAATAAAGAAAAAAGCAGAAGTGCTGCACGATCCGCTGAAAAGAATGCTGATCAACAAAACCGAAAAAATCATCCGACCCGTAAGTATCCTGTATTTCATTATTAAATTTACTTTAATTTACCTGATATTTCAATAACATATATCATGAAATTACCCAACCTTGCCATAAGATATATCATGAAATTCCTATACGGGCAGGTGTTTATACGCTCCCTCCAAAAAAATTACGTTTTTTTTATTTCGGCAAATTATTCTTAGCTTTGATGGTAGTATTCATATTCAAAATTCAAATTTAATTACAATGAAAACAGGCACAGTTAAGTTTTTCAATGAAACCAAGGGTTATGGTTTTATTAAAGAAGATGAAACAGGTAAGGAAATTTTCGTTCACGCTACTGGTCTGATCGACAAAGTCCGTCAGGATGACAAAGTTACCTACGAAGAATCTGAAGGTAAAAAAGGCTTGAATGCTATTAATGTAAGAAAAGCTTAATTTGTCCTATAACCTCCGAGCCCAGAATCCCTGCCCAGAGAGGTGGGGATTTTTTTTCTGTTTGTTTCTGCCTTATCTCGAAATCTCCATTTTGACCGACTTCTTTTTAATCTTCTCATTGCGGATCAGCCTGATCACATCGTCAATCTTATCGCTTTTTACAGCAACAAACGAGCAATGATCCAGCACCTCAATAAGTCCTAGTTCATCCTTTTTCAATTGTCCTTTCTGCAGCAACAAACCTACGATATCCACTTTATTGATTTTTTCTTTTCTTCCCGCACTCAGGTAAAGGGTTAACCATTCAGCCTTGCCGGGGAGACTGTTTTTGACAGGCATTTCTTCAACAAGAGGAGTGCCGCTGATGTATTCTGGAACTCTTTCCTGTTCGGCAAGAACGAGATAGGAAGTGCCTTCGGCGTGCATACGTGCCGTGCGGCCATTGCGATGAAGAAAAATATTTTCGCTGACTGCCAGCTGATAGTGAATGACATTTTGGATGGACGGAATGTCCAGTCCCCTGGAGGCCAGGTCTGTGGTAATCAGCAGGTGATGACTTCCATTTCTGAATTTGATGAGCGCCCGCTCGCGGTCATCCTGCTCCATGCCTCCGTGAAACACTCCGTGGGCAATACCCTTCGCCGACAACAATTCGCTGATGCGGTCAACAGCATCACGGTGATTGCAAAATACAAGACTGGGTTTGTTTCCCAGTTTACAGACAAGACTGAAAAGAGCCTCCAGTTTATCTTTTCCCATTGACTTGACAACCTTTATTTCAAGTCCGGGCAATTTGGTATGTGTTAAATAGTCGAGTTTGACAATGGATTTCATACCGACGAACGCAGGTATTTCCTTGAGCTCTGTGGCCGAGGTGAGCATTCGTTTTTTCAGATGAGTAAGTTCTTTGATGATTGCCGACATTTCTGACTGGAAGCCAAACTCCAGTGCCTTATCAAACTCATCCAGAACAAGGGTATGGATAGTTGATGGATCGATGTGCCGGTGCTTAAGATGATAAGCGATTCTGCCCGGGGTGCCGATAAGCACAGTCGGAGATTGATCGAGGTTGTTTCTTTCTGTCCGGGTCGAATGTCCGCCATAGCAGCAATTCACTTTAAAACCGGTGCCCATGGCGCGAAAAACCTGTTCAATCTGAATGGCCAGTTCTCTGGAAGGTACCAGGATGAGCACCTGAAGAAGCTCTTTTGTCTCATTCAGTCTTTGCAAAACCGGCAGCAAAAAGCCGAGTGTTTTTCCCGATCCGGTTGGAGACAACAACACAAGATCTCCCTCCTTTTCGCAAGCTTTCAGGGAAGCGATCTGCATGTCATTCAGGGCAACTATGCCCAGATTAGTCAGAATCTTATCAATCATCGGAGTCTAATTAGGAATGTGATTTATTCTTTAGCAGGGACCAGATTTATTCTTTAGCAGGGACCAGATTTATTCTGTTTCCCTTTGAATGCGGATCGGAGTCTTTGCCAGAGAGGCTGAGTGAAGGACTAAAAAAAGCCGGTCTGCTATGGATGTTTTGTCGAACTGCTCAAACTTCCTTTTGCGTATTCTTCTTCTGCAGTGAGCTTCCCGGTTTCGTCATACACTTTCCAGGATCCGTCTTTGCGGTAATCTTCCGTTCCGGGAATCAGAACGATTGCTCCTTCTTCTTTTGTTTTTCCGTTCTCAAAGTAATCAGTCTGGTAATAGGTCTTTTTCTTCGGATTTTTCAATTCCAGGACAGAAGAGGGATTTCCATTTTCATAATAACTTTTTCTTCCCAGAAGGTATTCGATATTCTTGTCGTATTCCTCTTCAAAATCGGGTTTCCCACTGGGATAAAATTCATTGGTTTTTTGGGGTGCTCCTTCTTTGTAAACGATGTCCGAACGGATTTGTCCGTCCTTGTAGTATACGGTCATTTGCGATCTGGTAAAATCAATGAAACGAAAATTCCGCTCCATCTTTCCATTTTCCCAGTAATTCTTATACACCTTCAGTTTTCCGTCGATGTAAAATCCTTTGTGCAAGAGCTGTCCGCTTTCGTAATAATCCTCGATCCAGTCGCTTGCTGCATATCCTTTGGGATTGTGCCTGGAAGAGTCGCCAAGGGCAATATTCATTTTATCATAAATGGCAATGCCTCTGTCCGGGTCGGTTACCTGGGAAGCTTTGTATTTATAGGGAGGCGGCCCCTGACCGACAAACGAGAACTGAGCACAGGCGGACACAGCAAGGCTTATGCAAAAGCCGAGCAGCAAAATTGTTTTTTTTAAAAAAGAAGAAAAGGTATAGTTGGTAAAATGTATCATTCAATTCATAAAAATTCTTCAATCGTATTCAGTGTTCTTTATTCGGCTAATGAAAACCTTTTTCTGCCAGGTATCTTTCTGCATCCAGGGCTCCCATGCAGCCTGTTCCGGCGGCGGTTACAGCCTGTCTGTATATTTTATCCTGGGCATCTCCCACGGCAAAAACTCCTTCAATATTTGTACGGCTTGAACCGGGAATCGTTTGGATATACCCTTGTTCATCCAGATTCAGCCAGTCTTTAAAAATTCCGGTGTTTGGCGTGTGGCCGATGGCAACAAAAAATCCGGTCACAGCCAGTGTCCTTTTTTCACCGGTTTTGACATTCTTTACCAGAATTCCATTCACGGCCTCCTCACCCAATACTTCCACTGTCTCGGAGTTCCATACCATTTCAATGTTCGGCGTATTGAATACGCGGGTCTGCATAGCTTTGGATGCTCTCAATTCCTCCCGGCGCACAATCATGTATACTTTTTTGCATAATTTAGACAGGTAAGTTGCCTCTTCAGCAGCTGTATCCCCGCCTCCAACAAGTGCCACTTCCTGACCTTTGTAAAATGCTCCGTCGCAAACGGCACAGGCAGTTACACCACTGCCGTTCAGACGGTGTTTTTGTTCTGAGGGAAGACCCAGCCATTTGGCCGCTGCACCAGTGGCGATAATGACGCTGTCGGCCTGTATCGTTTTGGTTTCGTCAATAACAACTTTAAGGGGGTGACCCGAAAAATCAACCGAGGTGGCCAATCCGAATCGTATAACCGTCTCAAACCGTTCGGCTTGTTCCCTGAATTGTTTCATCATTTCAGGCCCCTGAATGCCTTTCGGATAGCCCGGGTAATTCTCAACCTCGGTGGTTGTGGTCAATTGTCCGCCCTCTTCCATGCCCGTGTACATCAATGGTTTCAAATCCGCACGGGCAGCATAAATTGCTGCGGAATATCCGGCAGGACCGCTTCCAATGATCAGACACTTAACATGTTCCATTTCTTCAGCCATAAATCAATTTTGGGAATCTTTGGTAAAAGTAAGCAATTGCCTTAATCAGGAATAAAGTATTTTGACTTTTTTCAGGGGTGTGGGATATTTATCACCGTGTCGAAAGTCGTTGAGAAACCTCCCCATACTCCCAAACCTCCCTGGATGTTCGTTTTGACATTCGAAGGTGCGCCAAAAGGGTTGCCGGCATTGGCTCCCTCGGTTTCATAACTGTAATAAAACGTATAGGTATTGAAGTCTATGGAGCAAAATTTCACCACAACAGTATCTCCTTTTTTGAAATAACCGGCCTCCGCGTTATTGTCATCCGCCGCCACTGAACCGGGCTCAATACCCCGGTCATAAGCAAAATCAAAGCTGGTTCCATTGATGAATTTATCATTGAAAGTAGAGCCAAAAGGGGCCAGGTATTTCTTGTCCTTGTGAAGCCTTTTTGCGTACCAGCGGTAAAAATTCTGCACAGCCCCGGGGTCGGTCAGGTGAGCCCAGATAAATCCAAGAGAATCACTCGGAGGCTGTAATTTGAACCAGGCACTATCCAGTTTTAATGCAGGAGGAATCGTTGTGGTGGAGGTCAGTTTTTGTCCGCCGGTAAGAACAGTCAATTTATAAGTACCCCCTGCCTGGCCAATAACGGATGGCTTTGCTTTTTTATAGTACCAGGGCAGATAAGTGGTGTACAGGTAATTGCCCGGCGGGGTGATGTCTGTGATCATCGGAAGCGTATCGGTATGTACCCCGTCGGAAACGATGACCGTTGCGTTTCGGACAATCGAATTCAGTATGGCAGCGGTATCGAGCGGTGAAAAATAAGCACTGCTTCGTGTCAGAACCACATAGGCCCCCTGCCCTGTTTCGATGTGTCCTTCAACGACAATCTGCGATTGAATGGCAGGCAAGGCAATGCTGATGTTTTTCTCGCAGGAGCTCAGGCTCCAGAGTGCTGTCAAGACAAGCAATGAAAAAACCGTTTTTATTCCCTTCATGTAATTACCATTTAAAATTCCATGTAACAGATGGCAAAATCGGAAAAAGAGATACCTGCTTAGCGGTTATTATCAGGTTTCCACTTTGAATACTGCCCGAACTGTCGAAAAATATGAAATACGGATTCTGCCTGTTGTAAACATTGAAGACAGAAAAGTTAAGGTTCTGCTCAAAACGTTTGTGTTTTTTCAGATTCCAGGTTGCACTGATATCCAGGCGATGATAGGCAGGCATCCGCAATCCGTTCAGACTGCTATATTGATCGACAATATTTCCTTCTATGAAATAACGAGCTACCGGAAGTGTAATGGCATTTCCGGTACTGTATACCCAGATGGCGGAAAAGGTCCATTTTGGTGAAAGCGTATAGGTCGTGACCACAGAAATATCATGGCGTCTGTCGTATTTGGCATAATAGGTTTGGCCATTGCTGAGATCCGGAAAATTGCGGGTGGTCCAGGAAAGGGTATAGCCAATCCATCCGCTGAATTTACCAAGCCGTTTTTTAAGAAAGAATTCGGCGCCGTAGGATTGTCCGCTTCCAAATACAAAATTGTTATCGGCATTGTCCTTGGCATCATCGGTCGGCAAGGCGCCTTCTTTGTATTCGATCTGCCCTCTCATTTTCTTGTAATAAACCTCAACCGAACTTTCGTAGGTATTGTTGTGGAAATTCTGAAAGTACCCCATAGACACCTGGTCGGATATCTGAGGCTTGACAACATCCGAGCAGGGCACCCAAACATCGGTGGGCATGGAAAGAGCAGAAAGTGACGCCAGGTGAATATACTGGTAATTGTGGGTGTAATTTGCCTTCAGTGAGATGCTGCTGGTTAATTCATACCGCAAGGCTGCACGGGGTTCGGGACCTCCGTAAGCAGCCACTTTTTGCCCGTTGCCATACCGGGTTGTGTCAATGATTTTGCCCTGGACATCGTGTCCGTAGCGGTCGAAAGGGCCAACCTGAATGAAATAAGAGCCCCGTATACCCAAACTGAGTCTCCATTTCTCGGTAATGTCAAAATCATCGCTGACGTAAAGCGCTGCCTCGTGCGCATATTGCTTTTTAATCTGTCCCAGATCAAAAACAACATCACCTTGTTTCGCCGTGGCATTGCTGGGGGTAAACGTGTGGAAAATATAATTGAATCCAAATTTGATCTCATGACGGGTATTCGGATAATAAGAAAAATCCATTTTTGCGTTCCAGTCCTGAATACCAGAAAACAACTTAAACTCAAAGCCCTCCTGGGCAGCTCCGAATTGAAATTTGTAATCGCTGAAAATGGCGGAGGTGTTTACAAAAAGTTTGTCACTAAACAAATGGTTCCAGCGCAACACCCCGCTCGCATTTCCCCAGGGGATATTGACATTGAATTTCGATTCGGTGTTGTTGTAATTAAAAACATCGCGTCCGAAATAACCGCTCAGAAAAAGATGGTCTTTATCCGAGAGTTTGTAATTTACTTTCGCATTGAGGTCATAAAAATAATATCCGCTTCCGTAATATTTGGAGGACTTCGGAATGAAGGGTTTCATCAGGGCATCGATATACGTTCTTCGTGCTGAAAGAATGAATGAACTGGTATCTTTTTTGATTGGCCCCTGTACGGTAAGCCGCGAGGAAATGACCCCGATTCCTCCCTCGACATGATATTCTTTGTCGTTTCCGTCTTTCATTGAAATATCCAATACCGAGGAAAGTCGGCCTCCGTACTGGGCAGGCATTCCGCCTTTGATCAGATTCACATCCTTCACAGCATCGCCATTGAAAACGGAAAAGAAACCCAGCAGATGAGAAGCATTGTAGACGACTGCCTCATCAAGCAAAATGAGGTTCTGATCAGGCCCGCCACCGCGCACATAAAAGCCAGCATTGCCGTCACCAGCCGACTTTACACCCGGCAGGAGTTGTATGGTTTTCAGGATATCGACTTCTCCAAGAAAAGCTGGCAACACCTTGATTTGCTCCATGCTCAATTTCACGGTGCCCATCTCTGTACTTTTTACATTCTTATCATCGCGTTCACCGGAAATGATAACAGCCTCTTTTTCAATGGCCTTCACCTTCATGCTGATATTGATGCGCTGGTCAGCGGATAGTTTAATTTCCTGACTGAATTCTTCAAAACCCAGATAACTCACTCCCAGGGTATATGTTCCTGAATCAACGGTAATGGAATAAAAGCCGTATTGGTTGGTGTTTGTTCCTTTGTGAATTTGTTTCAAAACAACCGTTGCCCCGATCATGGCTTCCCCCGAGGCGGCTTCACGAACATAACCGCTTACCGTGAATCTGCCGGGTTGTGAAAAGGCGGTGACAGAAGAGATAAAAGTAAAGAATACGCTAAAAAACAATCTGTTCATGGGGCCGCGGAAAGAAAGCAAAGCTAAGAAACAAAGGCTAAAGAAGGGACATCATTTTGCCTCCCGGGAGCCTTCAAACAGCCTGGCTGGCATGGCCGACTGCCGTCACTATCCCGGGCATTGCCGGAAAAAAGCTTAATCCTGTTCAGAATCAGTACAAGTGAATCATATTTTTGTATTTTTGCGTCCTGTTCAATTTGATTTTTGTTCAGTAAACACTCAGTTCGGGGTGTAGCGTAGCCCGGTTATCGCGTCAGCATGGGGTGCTGGAGGTCGGAGGTTCGAATCCTCTCACCCCGACTTAAAGAAAACAAGAAACCTCCCTTATTACAGGGAGGTTTCTTGTTTTTTGTCAAGTACCAAAATAATTCCATTCCTTCCTGGAAAGGCCCGTTTCGAAACCCTTTCCATATTCCTTTTCCGAATTATCTGGGGCGATTACCACCGCGTTCCGGTTCATTGTGCTGCTCTTGCGGAGCCTCACGTTGCTGCGGAGGCGCATTGTGCGGCTGCTGCTGAGGTGGTGCGTTGTGTTGCTGCGGAGGTGGTGCGTTGTGTTGCTGCGGAGGCGCACNNGCTGCTGCTGAGGAGGAGCGTTGTGAGGCTGCTGTTGCGAAGGCGCACGGTGTTGTTGCGGAGCAGCTGCATTGCGCTGAGGCGCGTTTGTTGTTTTAGTGATTTGTTTTGCCGAAGCATTTCCTGTTCTGCTCATAGCTGTCGTGTGCGGCTGTCCCTTGTTTACAGATACAAACTGATTCCGGTCCTTGCTGGCAGCCTGCTGATGTGAGCGTTGCTCCGTATTGGGCTTAACGTGGTTTTCTTTCATCGCCGAGAGTTCGTTGGCCGTTGGTCTTGAATGAACCCCTCCTGCACCATTGAAACTCGAACGGTTACCCGATGCGGAATGCACGGCAGATCTGTCAACATAAGTGTTGTGAACAGCAGATNNGTCCCCAATAGCCGTCATTCCAACCGTAATAGCCGCCTTCATATCCCCAGTATCCGGGAGTCCACAAATAACCGACTTCAACCGGATAGATCCAGACTCCGGGAATCCAGTAATAATCGCCAGCTTCATAGGCCCAATAACCCGGGGTCCAGATATAGCCATCTTCGGGGCATTCGGGTTGCGCATACACCGGCATCATGGGCGGAGCAACACTGATTTGCATAAAGATTTGAGCGTCCGCATTTGTTTTTCCAACAAGCATGGCACAGATCACGCATATAAATAATATTGTCTTGTTCATAGAGTCAGGATTAATTCAGGTTGTCATTTTTATTTATTCAAATATATCCCGCCAATGAAGGAAAACGCCGGACATTTCGCCGAAAGCCTTTTAACGATAGCCAGGAAGGGAATTATATTGGGGTGCTGCGTCCGCGGAAGTCTTTTTCTTGCGCAGGAAGGTTCGGGTCTTGAATTCATTTCCGGAACGGAAACAATTGGCCGCATGTTGTACCCTTGCAACAAATGGGTCAGCAGGATTTACCTGAAAACGACAGAAGCATATCCAACCCAGTGCCGGATATGCGCTTTAGCCGTTACTCCCATACCGAGATCATCCACCCGGAGAGGCGGATGGTCAATTGATGTGCAATAATCCAGTGCCATTCCCTGCAAAGGAACCGAAGCCTGTGCGGTTTGAAGATCGAGCGCTGTCATCATACCGAAGGGAACCGAATATCTTCCGCACCAGGTCCATTTGTAGAGATGGTAATCATTGTCCTGCACAGTGTATTGCGTGAATTTCTTAATTTTTTCAGGCCTCAGATCCCCGGCCAGGCATTCCATAATGATCGTGTGTTCTTTTTCAACGGCTTGTTTATAACCAACGCTATCCGCCCCAAAGAATGCGAAATCCCTCCCGCTCCAATCTTCATCTCCATAGTGAACGGCATCGGTAGAGATTAATAAAGACACATCTATGCCCCATTCCAGGTCTCTTTTTTTAAAAATTTTTG
This sequence comes from Bacteroidota bacterium, assembly GCA_003151415.1. Taxonomy (GTDB): domain Bacteria; phylum Bacteroidota; class Bacteroidia; order Palsa-965; family Palsa-965; genus Palsa-965. The sequence goes on along the minus strand of PLXK01000034.1, from coordinate 7,650 downwards.
CCAGGGCTTTGGACAAGGGCAGCGCAATTTCGCTCATCCTGCTGTAAGGCATTGGCGGAACAAGGATGGAAATAATTTCAACATCCCGGTTGAAATACTGAAGGAAGGGAAGTTCCGCTTCGACGGAATGTTCTGAGGTTTGCAAGCTGTCATTCACCTGATACATCTCCGCGGGCATTTCGGCCATAATCTCGTCCCGGATGGCAGAAACTTTAATAGGGCCATAAGGTCCGCGCCAATGCGTAAACCTGTCGAAAACGATTTGATTCTCGGCATTGAAAGCTTTGGCGTGATGCGCAACACCAAAGAGAATGACTGTTTTTGCAGCCGCATTTTTCAGGACAAGCGGATACATATATCCGGAATAAGCATAATCGTCATGCGGAACAATGGCCAGACGCCAGGCATCTCCGTCAGATATTTCATTGACCTTACGGATGGAAGCCAGTTTTGCTCCCTGGTCCTGATCGATGCGTTGCATAACAGCATTCATTTGTTCCTTCAGGTGAGCGAAACCGATTGTATCGGCAAGGCCGCGAATCCGGAATGCTGTATCCGTCTTTACGGTCTCAAACTTCACGCTGGGTCCGGCTTTCTTGATTTGAGCGGATAAGCCTAAAGCGCCCAGGAAAAGAACAAGGAAAGAAATCTGTTTCATTATTTTTATATTCAGAACGAAGTTAGACAAAGCCAATCGAAAAACAAACGACGAAAAGCACGGCGCTGCAAAAGTCCATCCTATCACAAACAAATTCTTTTTTGCCCGGATGGCTCATGGTCACCGTTAGAAAAAACCTCCGTACCTTCACGGTTCTAGATTTTTTGCTATTGGCTACCGAGAAACTTCCCCTTTCCAAACAAATCGCTTATGCATGCGGCATGATGGGATGGAGCATTCTGACAAATATAATCGGGGTGTTGCTCATCTATTTTTATTTGCCTCCGCAAAACTCGGGACTGGTCACCTTGCTTGCCCAGGTCAGTTTGTTCGGAGTTCTTAATCTTCCTTCGGTCATTACCATTGCAGGCCGGCTTGCCGATGCTTTTTATGATCCGTTCATCGGCCAGGCCAGTGACAGGAGCCGAAGTCCGCACGGCAGGAGGATACCTTTCATGAAATGGAGCATACTTCCCGCAGCCGTTTTTTGCATTCTTGTTTTTCGCCCCATCGATGCAGAGGTTAGCATGGGCAATGCAATCTGGCTGACGGTAATGCTTATCCTGTTTTTTATTTCTGCAACCACCTACATCATTCCTTACAATGCCCTGATGCCTGAAATGGCACACACCAACGCTGAAAAAGTGAAGTTTTCGACCTTCCAGCAGGTCGGTTTTGTATTGGGAATGATCATTGCCTCTTCAACCAGCAACATCGCAGATCTGATGATGAAACTCATGCCGCATTTCAACCGCATGGAAGCATTCCAGTCTGCCATCTGGTGCCTTTGTGCATTGGGAGCCTTGTTTATGTATATACCCGTGCTGGCTATTTCCGAAAAACGGTATTGCAAAGCCGAACCCTCCACACTGCATCTGATCCCGGCAATCAGACAAACGCTGAAAAACAGAAATTTTCTTTACTACGTTGTGGCCGATTTTTCTTATTTCATGGCTCTTTACATCATTCTCAGCGGTCTTCAATACTTTGTTACCGTTCTTTGCGGCTTGAAAGAATCCATCGGAGTTCTTTTGGTAGGAACCATGGTCGGACTCTCCCTTTTATGTTACCCGCTGATCAATATGCTTGCGCGGAGGATAGGTAAAAAACCCATTGTCCTGTTCTCTTTTCTCCTATTATCCATTGCTTTTCTTTCGATCTATTTTCTTGGCAAATTTCCTGTTCCTCCCCAGACACAGATGTTTCTTCTTGTGCTTGTCGTTGCTTTTCCCCTGGCGGCACTGGGTATTCTGCCACCGGCTATACTTGCGGAAATAGCCCATGAAGACGCTCTTAAAACGAAGGAGAATAAAGAAGGTTTGTTTTTCGCTGTTAAATATTTTTCCGTCAAACTGGGTCAGACTTTCGGTATCGGCCTGTTTGCAACCCTTACACTTTATGGGAAAGATCCGGGGCATGATTATGGGCTCCGGCTGAACGGAATTTTCGGAGCCATCCTCTGTCTTGTTGCCATGGTGGTATTTTCAAGGTTCAAAGAAAAAAAGCCCGGCTGACATTGAAAAATTCCAATCATGGAATGAATGCGGATAAAAAGCAATTCTTATATTGTGATGTACTTTTAAACGGTATCTGGTAAATTTACAACATGAAAACACTACTCATTTGCATGGCAGGATTTGTGCTGCTCACAGCCGCTCAATCCTGGGAAACAGGTGTAACGGGCAAATACAGCCTGGGAAAGGATCTGACCATCGAAATCAACACAGACCACACATTTATTGAAACAAGGGGATTGGATTGGCGCAAAGGAATGTGGAAAGTCAGAAAAGATTCCATGCTTCTTCAGGAAGGGATGACACATTCTTCAGTCATTGGCAAAACAAATCCGGCATTCGGACGTACATTTTTCATGGTCAAGCCCAATGCGCTAAAGGTAGGAAACGATTTGTTTAAGAAAATCAAATGAAATTTGCTCCCGTGGTTTCGGCTCCGCTCAACCACCGGAACAATTCGACTCCGCTCAACCACCTAAGACGAAGGCTGCAAAACAAAACGTCCCGCATCAGGCGGGACGTTTTGTTTTCATACTTTCAGATTGCTCTTACTTCTTCTCGTCTTTCACTTCTTCAAAATCCACATCCGTAACTTCACCGTCTTTGTGACCCGGATCAGCCGTTTTGCCGGCTCCCGGATTTGCAGCATTTGCCTGCGATTCCTGAGTGGCTTTGTACATTTCTTCAGAAGCGGCCTGCCAGGCTGCAGTCAGACTTTCCTGGGCGGCATCAATCTTGGTGACGTCTTTGGCCTGATGTGCCTCTTTCAATTCAGCAAGAGCCTTTTCAATGACCGTTTTCTTATCTGCCGAAAGTTTATCACCGTATTCTTTCAGTTGTTTTTCGGTCTGGAAGATGGTGGTATCGGCAAGGTTCATTTTTTCGACTTCTTCTTTCACTTTCTTGTCTGAATCAGCATTCTCTTCCGCTTCCCGTTTCATGCGGTCGATCTCTTCCTTGCTGAGGCCCGATTTGGCTTCAATCCGGATATTGTGCGATTTTCCTGTGGCTTTGTCTTTTGCAGATACCTGCAAGATTCCATTGGCATCGATATCGAAAGTCACTTCTACCTGTGGAACTCCACGGGGTGCGGGAGGTATTCCATCGAGGTTAAATTCACCGAGTTTGCGGTTATCTTTTGCCATCGGACGTTCTCCCTGGTAAACGACGATCTGAACCGAAGGTTGATTGTCACTGGCCGTGGAGAAAGATTCTGATTTCTTAGTCGGGATTGTTGTATTGGCGTCGATAAGTTTGGTGAAAACACCACCCATGGTTTCGATACCCAATGAAAGCGGAGTAACATCAAGCAACAGCACATCTTTCACTTCACCTGTTAGTACACCACCTTGTATGGCAGCACCAATGGCTACAACTTCATCCGGATTCACTCCTTTGGAAGGGGCCTTACCGAAGAATTTTTCCACAGCAGCCTGAATAGCAGGGATACGTGTAGATCCTCCGACAAGAATAATTTCATTGATATCGTTGATGGTCAGATTTGCATTCTTCAGGGCTGAACGGCAAGGTTCAATTGTGCGTTTTATCAGGTCATCCACCATTTGATCAAATTTGGCACGTGATAAAGTGCGAACAAGGTGTTTCGGGATTCCATCCACCGGCATGATATATGGCAGGTTGATTTCGGTAGAGGTTGTGCTCGACAATTCAACTTTTGCCTTCTCGGCAGCTTCTTTTAAACGCTGAAGAGCCATTGGATCCTTGGTCAGATCCAGGCCGCCGTTTTCCGATTTAAATTCAGTCACCAGCCAGTCGATGATTTTCTGGTCAAAATCGTCTCCTCCAAGGTGTGTGTCACCATCGGTGGATTTCACTTCAAACACGCCATCGCCCAGTTCAAGAACCGACACGTCATGTGTACCGCCGCCGCAGTCGAATACGACAATTTTCATATCCTTCGAACGCTTATCGAGTCCGTAGGCAAGAGCTGCTGCTGTGGGTTCGTTGATGATCCGTTTTACAGTAAGACCTGCAATTTCGCCTGCTTCTTTTGTAGCCTGACGCTGCGAATCATTGAAATAAGCCGGAACCGTAATGACGGCCTCAGTCACTTCATGCCCAAGATAATCTTCGGCAGTCTTTTTCATTTTCTGAAGAATGATTGCTGATATTTCCTGTGGAGTATATGTACGGTCATCGATTTGAATGCGGGGAGTGTTATTGTCGCCTTTGACAACCTTGTATGGCATGCGAACCATTTCTTTACCTGCCTCATTGAAAGTAATTCCCATAAAGCGCTTGATTGAAGAAACGGTCTTCGTTGGGTTGGTGATCGCCTGACGTTTGGCAGGGTCGCCCACTTTTCTTTCTCCATCGCTTGTAAATGCCACAACAGAAGGTGTTGTTCTTTTTCCTTCACTGTTGGCAATTACTACCGGTTCGTTTCCTTCCATAACCGAAACACAAGAATTTGTGGTTCCAAGGTCGATTCCTATAATTTTTCCCATAATCTGTATTGTTTATCGTTAGTGAAATTTTCGTATTCAGCTAAGCCTAGTCAATCCTTATGCCATCAGCTCCTGCCTGGCAAAAATGTCAGTCTAAAGCCCAAAGCTGAAACCGGCAGGCACTGAAAATGACAAAAAGACAGGACTATTCGTTCAAAAGGAACGGCTTTTCCATTAAAGGCAGGGAAAAAAGGCAGAAGGCCTGGAATTCAGCTGAATTGGAAGGGCTTACCCAATATTTCTTTGATGTCTCAGCCCCGGATATGGCTTTAGCCCTGGTATGCAAGTCGGGTATGAAGCAAATTGTCTGACATTCCTTCCCAATAAAATAATAAGAAAGAATCGGCTTAAGGGCAAGCCGGAACGGCACCTGTATGGTCCTCGAAGTGAAGGTGACAGGTTCGGCTATCCACCGATTCATTATCAATTGTGGTATAGGTAAGGGGTTTCGAATAGACCGACGAGCTGAATTTATACCGCGCCGAAAACAGGCCTATCCCATTTTGTATGTTGGTGTAGGTGGGCTTGTCTCCGGTAATGGAACTGACGGGTTGATTGACCAGCATATAGGTATTGAATTCGTCTGTGGCTGCATACATGATCAGATCACAATTTCCAAATACGCGGGAAGCAACAAGGGGATTATCGGGTATGGAAGCATTGATAAATGACTCAAACTGATCCCAGGACATGTATTGATTCATGGTTTCACCGCCCAGAGTTGAAACGGAGGTCAGTTGCCCGAAATCCATGTCCACATATTGGTTGGTTGTACCCGTTCCGGTAGTCTCTGTATAATGGAAACGCAGGATTGCCTGATAGAGCCTTCCTCCGATTCCGGTTGTCCAGGTAATTTTGAAAGGTGCGGTAAGACTGGCAAAATTGTAGGATGTCGAGAAGTTTCCGGGAGAATTGATGGCCAAACCTGACCCGCTGGTGGAGTTCACTCCCTGAACGAGTGTCGTTTTGGCCGTGGCGGTGTAACCGGTTACCGGGTTCACCACGGTAAGGTGGTATTCCGAGCTGCCATCATCGATAAGCGGATTGCTCCCCACACCAGAGAGTGGAGTGTATACTCTGTACAAAACCTGAGGCGAATTGGCAAAAGCTCCAGGATCCTGGGGAATGCCCGTTGTCGTATCAATTTTGTATGTACCCAGAAGAGTCAGGCCATCGGAAGACCAACGTTCGAGCTTGACATTGAGCTTGTACGGATAATTCGTTGAATCGTGGACAGAAGCCATCTGGTAAGCATTGCCTTGACCCAGAAAGGTTCGGTTGATGCGGATATACTGAATGCTGTCTGACTGGTTGAGCAGGCCATAGATGACCATGCATTCTTTCCAGGTGGTGGTGAGTTTGACATCCTTTTTACAAGCGGAGAAAAAAATCGCCAAAACCGCGAGAAGAGCAATTACCTTTTTCATGTTTAATCTAATTACAGATTTTTTGAGGATCTGTTCCAGCAGGGATCATCCGAAACGTGGACAAATGTATCAAATATCCCTGAAAATGAATGAATTTACGAAAAGAATTCCTCCCCGGCAGCCCATTGATGCCAGAGTGAGACATATTTGATTCCTGCTCCGTTCTATTCATTAAGTGTCAAAGAATCGGTATACCTTTGCCTACCGAAAAGTTCAAATTCGTTTGACCTGCTTTTCATTTGAATACCTGAAATCTTGTTTCAGGTATTTCATCTAACCCAGTTTCATAAAAGACAACAGGATCAATCTCAAATAGCTGACCTATGCCTACCCGAAAAAAAGAATTTAAAAAAATCACGACACACGTCTTGCAGGAAATGAAACGCAACGGCGAAAAAATTTCCATGCTCACCGCCTACGATTATACCATGGCCAGCATTGTAGACAACGCGGGTATAGACGTGATCCTTGTCGGTGACTCAGCCTCCAACGTCATGGCCGGACACGAAACCACTTTGCCCATCACACTGGACCAGATGATTTATCATGCATCTTCGGTAATCAGGGCTACAGACAGGGCACTTGTTGTCGTTGACCTGCCCTTCGGATCGTATCAGGGCAACTCGAAAGAAGCATTGAATTCGGCTATCCGGATCATGAAAGAATCGGGAGCACACAGCGTTAAACTCGAAGGTGGCAGGGAAGTCCGCGAATCGGTTGCCCGCATCCTTACGGCAGGCATCCCTGTCATGGGTCATTTGGGGCTCACCCCGCAATCCATTTATAAATTCGGAACCTATACCGTAAGGGCGCGCGAAGAAGAAGAAGCCGACAATCTTCTTGCCGATGCTCACCTGTTACAGGAGGCCGGATGTTTTGCCATCGTTCTGGAAAAAATTCCCGCCAGTCTTGCCGAAAAGGTTGCCAAGGAACTGACCATACCGGTCATCGGAATCGGTGCGGGAGGCGGTGTGGACGGACAGGTTCTGGTTGTACACGACATGCTTGGTCTTACCACCGAGTTTTCGCCACGCTTTCTCAGGAGATACGCCAATCTTTTTGACACCATTTCCGGAGCGGTCAAGAACTACATCACTGATGTAAAAGCGAAAGATTTTCCAAATACCAATGAGCAGTATTGATTGATTCAATACGCTTTTCAGAGGACGTTGCTTAACCTCTTACGACCAAGCATCAATGACCGAACATCCAAAAAAGAAAGCGGAGGCCGTTGAATCAGCCGAGCTTCAGATCATTTTCGAAGACAATCACATCATTGCCGTAAACAAACGGCCTTCTGAACTTGTGCAGGGAGACAAGACCGGGGATGAGCCGATGAGTGAAATACTGAAACGGTATATCAAAAAGAAGTACGACAAACCCGGCGATGTTTATCTGGGTACCGTTCACCGCCTTGATCGTCCGGTGAGCGGCATTGTCTTATTTGCAAGAACAAGCAAGGCACTCAGCCGCCTTAACGAAATGTTCAGGGGCAGGGAAATTCAGAAAACATACTGGGCAGTGGTCAAAAACAAACCGAAGCAGCAGTCGGGTTTGCTGGTTCATTACCTGAAAAAAAATGA
>PLXK01000163.1 GCA_003151415.1 Bacteroidota bacterium | reverse complement strand
TGGATTGAAGAACAGAAGGAGAAGAAGCAGGATCTGTGCAGCCGGCACTTTCCCAGTTGAAACGAAATACCCACGAGCCTCCCGGCTTGCCCAAATGATTTGCCGTGAGGATATAAGGTGTTCCGTCGCTGGCTGTGTTGTTGATGAGCGTTCCCGAACCAAATTCGTTTCCGTTTGCAACCAGGCAAACCACCGAGCGTCGCTGGTTTGACCAGGCCAGACCTTCGGGACAATTTACATTTTGTATGCAGCTGCCTGCCTGGCCAAAAGACCGGTCATAACTGAAACTCCGGTATCCCTGCGTGACGCGGAAGATCGTGAAGGTGCCCTTTCCGGCGACTTCGGCCGGTTCATCGTATTCAACAACAACATCGTCGGAACGAATCAAATCCGTTCCCATTTCCTTGTCGGGATGATTGTGTCTGCTTGAAAAGGCGCCTAACACCAGGGTCTGATCGGCGCTGTAAACAAACAATCTCGCGCCTTCGGGCAAATGGTAATTGCTGAAAGCCAGATTCAGTGTCTGTGCCAAAGGGCAGCGGATCCGGATTCTCCAGATTCTTTCTCCCGTTCCCAGGGAAATCCAGAGTCCGGAATTGGAAGGATTGCAATTCAGAAAATGATTGTACCCGAATCGGAAGGAACCCTTGTTCAAATCCTTCAGGCTGTCTTCGCTTTGTAAGACGCGGCGATTCAGTTCAGGCAAGACGCAAACCGGAATCCGGGTTTCCTGCAATCCGGCTTTAATACCTGCAGGCATACCGGTTTCTTCCGGCTGTGCCCGAAGGAGGCCGAAATGAAAAAAACAAAAAACAAACCAGAGCGATATACACTGCATTCGGGTAATGCAAGGTGCCGGATCCATCCGTAGGATTACTTTACAGAAGACATGGGGATGAATCAACTGTCTGAGCATTGAGGGAACGGCTAAGGACACTAAAAGTACACATTTTCAGCCAACAAAGGGGAAGCGTTGCGGCAGACGAATGTTATTAAATTTTAGAATTCATACTGAGTATATTTTAATATGTTTTTTGTACTTTTACAGGGTGAAAAAAAATCCCGGGAAACAGATGGAAATGCGCCCATTCAAATTTTTTAATGACGGGGAGAATAACCAATTGGTTGATAAAGATCACAAAGGCATATACTCCGATCTGATGTTGCGCAGGTTGGATTTTAAAAAATTTTCCGGACTCGACAAATTCAAAGTGGTGAGGATCCGTTTTCTGCCTGGGGAAGCCAGAAAACCGTATCAATTCATGTTCCGGAATTTTTACAAAATCGGCGCAAAAAAGAACATTTTATATTTTGCAAAAAACAAAGACTTCATTGTGTTGAATATTCCTCCAGGCACAAAAGAAGTTGTGATGGAGCTCGAAGGCGATCTGACACATGAAATTTTTGATCTGGAGGTTGAATATTTTCTCATTTGATTTCAAAGAATTACAACGCTCCAAACTCATCCGTCCGGCTATTCGTCATAAAAAACAGAAGGAACAACACTTCCGGCATTTCCTTTTCATTGAAAAGCCGTATCGGCTGAGCCCGCCCTCAGTGAGGTTTCTTAAAAAAGGGAAGCGGATGGTGTGACTCAGGCAAAAGAAATCGAAACCCGACACGATCAGGGATTCGGATTTCACAGTCTTTTTATGCGCGTATAATTTTCTATTTAACGGCCACAAGGACTGTCCTGATATTCACCCTTTTTTGTCCGACTTGAATCAGGTGCATTCTTCAGGAATAATTTTATCTTTGTAAATATCACATCATTTTTATGGCGAAAAAAAAGAGTCACACAACAAAAGATTCGCTCAATTTTCTGGAGCAATACATCAACAATCCCTCTCCGACAGGATTTGAATGGAAAGGCCAAAAGCTGTGGCTAGACTATATCCATCCCTACATCGATGAGCATTTTGTTGATCCCTACGGTACGGCAGTGGGTGTCATCAACCCCGACGCAAAATACAAGGTGGTCATCGAGGCCCATGCGGATGAGATATCCTGGTTTGTCCATTACATCACCAAAGATGGCTTTATCTACCTGCGTAAAAACGGAGGATCCGATCACCAGATTGCCCCTTCCAAACGGGTCAATATTCATACCGACAAAGGCATTGTCAAAGCCATATTCGGCTGGCCGGCCATTCATACGCGCGAACCGGGTAAGGAAGAAATGCCTTCCACGAAAAACATATTTCTGGATTGCGGTTGCAAAACAAGTGCCGAAGTGGAAAACCTCGGTGTGCATATCGGCTGCGTGGTTACCTATGAAGATGAATTCATGGTGCTCAACAACCGGTTTTATGTGGGCCGTGCATTAGACAACAGGGTTGGCGGCTTTATGATTGCCGAAGTTGCCCGCATGCTGCATGAAACAAAGACGAAACTCCCTTTCGGGCTCTACATTGTCAACTCCGTGCAGGAAGAAGTCGGACTCCGGGGAGCGCAAATGATTTCACACCGCATTGCACCCGATGTCGCCATCATTACCGATGTGATCCACGATTCGCAAACGCCGATGATGAGTAAAATTGCAAATGGCGATATCGCCTGTGGCAAGGGCCCTGTGGTCACTTACGGACCCGCGGTGCACAACAACCTGCTGAAACTTGTCATTGATGCGGCCAAAAAATCGAAAATCCCTTTCCAGCGCGAAGCTGTTTCCAGATCGACGGGGACCGATACCGATGCCTTTGCCTATTCCCGCAGCGGCGTTCCTTCGGTTCTGATCTCCCTGCCCCTGCGTTACATGCACACCACTGTCGAAGCCGTTGAAAAAAACGATGTCGATCATGTCATCCGGCTTATTTTTGAAAGCCTTTGCAAGATCAAGAACAACCACGATTTCAATTACCTAAAGTAAACACAATGCCGCATCGCCTGCAGAAATGCCTGTTGTTTTCTTTCGTTGTCCTGGTGGCCGGCTGCAATTCGCATCAGGCTACGGAACAGCAGGGAGAAAAGGATACGCTGAGTCAGAACATCTCATCACCCGCCGGCCAGGCCGACACAACGCATTTGAAATACAATCACCTGATCAGCAATATTCCGGTGCCCTTTGAAATTCTGAACAAACTTTCAAATTTGCATCTGGCTTATGCCCCGGGGCTGATCAACCCGCTCCGCTCGCTGAGCAATTACAACAAACGGGAATCCAAATCGTTGAACCTGGGTGTTTACGGTGCAGACCTGACCTACATCATTTCCCTTGGCGAATTCAAGGAGTTTGCGCCCCATGTCAAGGCTATCAAGCATCTGGCCGACGAACTGGATATTCCGCTGGCCTTTGATGATGAAATGATGTCGCGTTACAATATCAATCCGCCCAACAAAGACACGCTTCAAAACGCCCTGTTTAATTCCTACCATGAAATAGACCGCAGCCTGAAAGCCAACGACAGGCTTGGAATGGCTGCCCTGGTGGTTTGCGGGGGATGGGTGGAAAGCCTGTATCTTACCACACGCACAATCGGACAGAACGAGAACAGCGGTAAATATGCTGATCTCTACCTTCTGGTTCAGGCACAAAGGAAACATCTGCAAAACCTGATCGGCTTGCTCAGCGACTTTAAAACAGAACCTTTTCAGAATATTGTCATCAGCCTCAAGGAAACAGAAGAGCTGTACGAAGCCACGGGAGAAGGCAAATTGCTAAAAAACGAGGATCTGAAAAAAATTTCTGAAGAGCTTGCCAAATTAAGGGCAATGATTGTCACCGAAAACTGATTGGGGTTTGCATCACAACAAGGGACAAAAAGAACCGGTTATCACAAAGCGTTAAATCCGCTAAATTTGAATTGATTTTCAGCGCTTAAAAGCTTATGGCCATACTTGGAACGATACTGAAGCGTACGATTAAACTGAGAAAAAATCTTCCCCGGATCAGGAGGAAGAATGCCTATGCCCTGCAGGAGCGAACACTCCGCAAATTGATCAGCAAAGCCGAATTCACCGCCTTTGGCGAATACTACCAGTTCTCCAACCTGCTCCGCGAAAAGGATATTGTCAAAAACTTCCAGAGCACGGTGGACTCCCACGATTACAACAGCATGTTCAGAAAATGGTGGTACCGTTCTTTGAACGGCGAATCTTACGTATGCTGGCCGGAAGAAGTGAAGTATTTCGCCCTGAGCTCGGGCACGTCCGAATCCTCGAGCAAACACATCCCCGTGACCAAGGAAATGCTCAAAACAATCCGCCGCACCAGCGCCAAGCAATTGTTTTCGCTTGCCCAATACGATGTGGATGAGAATTTCTTCGGCAAGGGAATGCTCATGATTGGAGGAAGCACCCACCTCAATTTCAACGGCACTTATTTCGAAGGCGATTTAAGCGGCATCACAACCAGCAACCTGCCCTTCTGGTTTCAGCATTTTTACAAACCCGGTTCACGCATCTCCAAAGAACGTGACTGGAATTCGAAACTTGACGAGATGACCCGCAATGCCAAATCCTGGGACATTGGCGTGGTTGCCGGCGTTCCAGCCTGGGTGCAAATTCTTTTCGAACGCATTATTGCCTATTACAAGGTAGAGACCATACACGACATCTGGCCCAACCTGGCTATCTATGTGCATGGCGGCGTTTCTTTTCTGCCCTACAAAAAAGGGTTCGAAAAACTTTTGGGCAAACCCATCAGTTATCTTGAAACCTATCTGGCATCCGAAGGCTTCATTGCCTTTCAGGCACGCCCCAATACCGAAGGAATGAAAATGGCTCTGGACACGGGCATCTTTTACGAATTTGTTCCGTTCAATTCCGACAATTTCAATTCCGACGGCGAAATGGTTGCCCACCCGCAGGCACTGACACTGCGTGACGTTCAGGAAGGGATGGAATATGCCCTGCTTCTAAGCACCTGCTCGGGAGCCTGGCGCTACCTCATCGGAGACACCATCCGCTTTACCGATGTGGAGCATTGCGAAATCGCCATTACCGGACGCACCAAACAATTTTTAAGTCTCTGTGGCGAGCACCTTTCGCAAGACAACATGAACCGGGCGATTCGGATGACAGCCGAGGAAATGAATATCGACATCAAGGAATTTGCCGTTGCCGGGATCAATTACGAAACACTCTTTGCACACAAATGGTATATCGGCACCGACAATGCCGTCGATCCCGAAATCCTCAAGAAAAAACTTGATGATCATCTCAAAGCAATCAACGACGATTACCGTGTAGAACGCATTGCCGCCCTCAAGGACATCTTTGTGGAAGTATATCCTCCGCAACTTTTTTACGACTGGATGAAGCTGAATGGAAAAGAAGGAGGACAGAATAAATTCCCAAGGGTATTGAAAAATAACCGTCTGGATAATTGGAACCTGTTCCTTGCTGAACACAAACAGAAGAATCTATGAATCTGGCACTTCAGGCAATATCAAAAGGATTGGCCCTTGGCATGGCGTTGTGCCTGGGGGTGGGACCATCTTTCTTTGCGCTCATCCAAACCAGCCTCAGCAATGGCGTGCGCTCGGGCATTGCACTGGCTTTCGGCATTTTCTTAAGCGATTTAACTTGCGTGGTTCTGGCCTATCTCGGCATTTCCCAGTTCTTTCTGGATCCCGAACACAAAACGCTCATTGGTCTGGTCGGCGGTATTATTCTGGTTCTTTTTGGCATCTACATCATTCTCCAGAAAAAACCCATGACTCACTTCCAGGAAAAAGAACTGAATCTGAAAACACCCAACATCACCCTGACCATCATGAAAGGTTATTTGCTCAACATCCTGAACCCGGTTGTCATTATACTCTGGATAACCTGGCTGGGTGTGGTGAGCTCACTGAAAGGATTTACAGGCATGCATGTGCTCCTGTTTTTTGGAACCACATTGCTGGTTGTGGTTTCGACAGATATGCTGAAGGTGTTTACAGCGGCAAAAATCAAAAAATTCATCAACCCCAATGTACTGTTGTGGATCAACCGGACGGTAGGAATTATCCTGCTGGTTATCGGGGCCTGGAAGCTGGTGGATCTGGTGATTGAATTTTACTTCCCTTAATCATGGGCTTAGCGTTTCCCTGCTACCGGAAAACATCTCAGCCTTTCTCCAAAACCGATTTGATATCCGGCCGGAAGTAAAGGCTGCTTTTTAAGATTTTCCCATCCTCGCGGTAAATGGGTTGTCCTTTTTCATCCAGCTTCGACATGTTGCTGCGGTGAATCTCGTCAAACACCTCTTCGATTTTGTGCTGCAGACCGTGTTTCAGGATCGTTCCAAAGAGAATGTACATCTTATCACCCAGAGCATCGGCAATCTCAACCAGGTCGCCCTTTTTACAGGCATCCAGATACTCTTCATTCTCCTCTTTCATCAGATTGTAACGCAGCATATAGTCTTTTTCTTCGATCAGGCCTTCGGGCACTTCCCGGCTTCCGATTCCGAAAACTTCATGAAACTCTTTTACGCTGTTGATCTTTCCGATCAGCAAAGGTGTCTTGGGGATTACTGTGCTCATTTGCCTGATTTTGACTTTTTGTATTCCTCATTGAGTCCTTTCATCACATCATTGGTAATGTCCAGATCGGCGCGGGCACAAAGAACCGAGGTCAGTGCCGACGAATAAGGCAGGATATAGCGGTAATGGGCTGTGCTGTTATAGCGGGCAAGGAAATCGGCCAGCTTTTTAAGCATGTCCATTTGTTTTCGCTGCACATCCATTTCCAGACCACGCATCTGGTTTTGCTTTTCCTGAATGGCATTTTGTTTCATTTGCAATTGTCCTTTTACCTTCTCCAGCGCATCGCCGGTCAGGGCTCCGGCCTGTGCCGCTTTTTGTGCATCCTCCTCATCTTTCTGGAACTGCTGCGCCATCGACTGATATTCATTCTGGAGGATGGCCTGCTTGCCGTTGATCTGTTTTGCATTGTCCAGAATGTACTGATATTTTGCATCCAGCGTGTCGATATTGACATAGACAATGTCAGATGCTTTTATTTCCGAGGGTTTAACAGGTACGGGGGCTGAAGCGGGGGCAGCGGTCTCTTTCTGCTGCGCAGGATTCGCCTTGGAAGAAACAGAAGAAAAATGAAGATAAAAGAGAACAGCGACGGCAACAAGCAGCATCGCATTGAGGACAAGAGAAAGATTTTTCACAAGGATTCTATTTAATATTTATGCATGGCAAAGATAGAAGGAGCTGCAAATGACCAGGAACACAGTTTTGAATACTTTTCAACGGTTTTTTGGCTCTCCGGCAATCGCCCTCATGACCAGGGAAGGATCAGAATCCTGTATCTTTCCTGCCTGCTTTCGTTATCGTATAAACCCTTTCGATGAAAAAAAGTGTGATCTTCTGTACTGTTGTCCTGTCGCTGTTTTCAATCAGGGTGCAAGCGCAGCAAACGCAGACAATCACGGTGGTTAAGAACCAAACGAATCCGAACCCCAACAGCGCCTTTTTGCC
>PLXK01000164.1 GCA_003151415.1 Bacteroidota bacterium | reverse complement strand
CGGGGTAATAATTCTTGATCATGCCTACACAGGAAGCCGAGGGGCAAACGATATACCTGTCGTTCTGGAATTCCATGATAAACTTTTCACCCACTTCCTTGGCAGCGTCCCAGTAGCCGGCATTAAAAGCAGGCTGACCACAGCAGGTTTGTTCGGGATTGTAATTCACGCCACACCCCACACGCTCCAGCACCTTCACCATATTGAGAGCCGTTTCAGGATAAACCTGGTCCATAAAACAGGGAATAAAAATATCTACGATCATGATTCGATAACTTTTGATTTAGGAATAGTCAAAAGTACTACAAAACCGACTACGAAAAATGCGATAAGCACAAGTATTGAGCTTCTGATGCTTCCGGTCATGCGTTCGATGTATCCAAAAAGAACAGTACCAATGACGATTCCGACCTTCTCACTGACATCGTAAAAGCTGAAGTAGGATGCGTGATCCTGAGTTTCCGGTAATAATTTGGAATAAGTGGAGCGCGAAAGCGATTGAATACCGCCCATCACCAGGCCAACAAATGCTGCATCCACATAAAAGGAAAATGGGGAATCCACATAAAGATAGGTGCCAACACAGATCCCGATCCAGATAAAAATCGCCACACCAAGGGCCTTGATGTTACCAATCCACCTGGATAATCTTGAAAACAGCAAGGAACCGGCAACCCCGACAAATTGAATAATCAGAACAGCAATGATCAGATTGCTTTTCTCTTCCTCTTTTTTAAATATCACCTTGTCTGCAAAAAAAACAGCCATAATCATGACGGTTTGAACCCCCATGCTATAGACAAAAAAAGAGGCGAGATAGCGTTTCAGGCGTTTGATGTTCTTCAATTCATCCCAAACCTTTTTCAACTCCCTGAATCCTTTAAAGATGACATTTCCTTCGGGTTTTCGCCCGTAGACGTTATTGGGCAGTTTGGCAAAGGTGACCTGGGCAAATCCGGCCCACCATACGGCTACCGAAATAAATGACCACCTGGCCGGCATATCAAACCCCTTAATGGCAATGAGATTCAGGATCAAAAGAATTGCGCTTCCGATATAACCCAGAGAATATCCCCTTGCACTCACCCTGTCATGATCGGCAGGTTCGGCTATTTCAGGCAGAAATGCATTGTAGAAAACAAGGCTTCCCCAAAAGCCGACACTTGAAATCAGAATGGACAACATGCCCCAACCAAGATGTTCTTTGCTGAAAAAGAATAACGATGCACAGGCCAGAGAACCCATGTAACAAAAGAATTGCATAAAACGTTTTTTCTTACCTGCATAGTCAGCGATTCCAGAAAGAACCGGGGCGGTGAAAGAAACGATCACAAACGAGAGGGCAACTACGTAGGAATAAAGCTCGGTATTGTGAAATTCCGTCCCGAAAAGAGAAACCATATCACTTACCTTTCCATTGACAGTGGATTTGGTCACTGCATCATAAAAAACGGGGAAGATGGCCGAAGTAATGACCAGCGGATAAGAAGAATTCGCCCAATCGTAAAAGGCCCAGGCATTGATTATTTTTTTATTTCCTTTTTCCAATATTTTATTTATTTAGGCTTAGCCGGTTTAATCCGATGGCATCGGCAATCGAACAAGCCAATCTTTGAAATTAAATTTCAGCATAAAAGTAGGGCCTCTGCCCGTATCACAGATCCGCAAAGAAAGTAAATATCAACAGGTTATACACTATTTTTATACACCGGAATGCCGAAGAGCACACGTTTAAGGAAGCGGATGCCCGGCAAAGAAGCTTCGGAGGGGCTTCCACTTAACTTGGGCTGAATTGAACCGGCCAGGATGGCAAAACAATACTTGGAGGTATCTGCACATATCTGTATTTTTGCGCCCTGTCCAATTAAACACTCTTCTTATGAAAGCATATGTATTTCCAGGTCAGGGATCACAGTTTCCGGGAATGGCAAAAGATCTGTATGAAAATCATCCTCTTGCCAAAGAACTGCTTGAAAAAGCAAATGATTTGCTGGGTTTCAGGATTACAGACACCATGTTTGCCGGTACAGAGGAGGAGCTCAAACAAACCCGTGTCACTCAACCTGCCATTTTCCTGCATTCTGTTGCGATGCTGAAAACACTGGGAGATGCTTTTAAACCGGAAATGGTTGCCGGTCACTCACTCGGCGAATTCAGCGCCCTGGTGGGCAACGGCACGCTTACTTTTGAAGATGCTCTTTTGCTGGTAGCCAAACGGGCCATGGCCATGCAGAAAGCCTGTGAACTGAATCCTTCCTCGATGGCGGCCATTCTGAATCTGGATGATCAAATCATTGAAGATATCTGCGCGGAAATCAGCCGCAGTGGCGAAATTGTTGTTGCAGCTAATTACAATTGCCCGGGACAGCTTGTCATTTCTGGCAGTATTGCCGGGGTGAACCTGGCCTGTGAAAAGATGAAAGCTGCAGGAGCCAAACGGGCACTTGTGCTTCCCGTTGGAGGCGCTTTTCACTCACCCCTGATGGAACCCGCGCGCATTGAACTGGAAGCTGCAATCAAGGCAACCCGTTTCAGCAGGCCGCTTTGTCCGGTTTATCAAAATGTAACCGCGACAGCGATTTCCGACCCGGAAGAAATACAAAAAAATCTTGTCGCCCAGCTCACCGCCCCGGTGAAATGGACACAAACCATTCAACACATGATTGCAGACGGGGCCACTTCCTTTACCGAAGTAGGACCTGGAAAAGTGCTTCAGGGATTGGTTAAAAAAGTGAACAAGGAAATGGAGGCATCGAGCGCAGAAGTGTTGAAGTCCTGATGGCTGAAAATAGAAACACCCGCCCGGCTGCCACCGGTCGGACAGGGAGCGGAGAATAGAGAGAAACAAGGCACAACATCACCCCTACCCCTGAGCACCTCAACATTTGTTGAAACAATAAAGACCTTTGATTTACGTTAATTACAAGAGATGAAAAAAATCCAATTGCTTATACTTTTCCTGTTTTTTGCCGGCTTGGTTCAGGCTCAGCTGATCAACAGCATTGGCATCAACGGGGGAGTTACCTTTGCAAAATACAAATGGACGGTAAAGGATGATCCGAAACTCCCGACTCCACTCTATCAAAACGATCCTCAGAAATGGAAAACCAGCTGGAATGGTGCCATTTTCCTCGAAATGTTTCAGAATGAACATTGGCGCTGGGTTTCAGAAGCTCAGTACAACAACAAAGGCGGAATTGAAGTTGCCGGATGGGATAAAGGAAAAAAACTTGGTACAGCCACTCCAGATGTTGCCTGGAATAATTACCTGAAGTTCCGGTATGAAATCTATTACGGCGTTCCTTATATTTTCGCAGGTCCGAGTCTCGCATATACGCTTTCCCAAAGCTCGGCCTCTCCGCCGATTCAGCGAGGATCGTTTCGGAAAATTCAGATCAGCCCGGTAGTTGGAGTTGGCTGGGAATTCATCACCTTCGGAATGATTAAACCATTTGTGGAAGCCCTTTACAATCCTGACCTGGCTGCCGGTCCTGCAGCCTATCACACCCTGGATTTGAGTCTTTGGAACAGGGTAATTGAGGCAAGGGTTGGCCTCCGGTTTGAGTTGACCCCGGCAGAATCCTGCCCCAGGGTTTATAAGTAAACTAAAAGGGATCGAAATCCTGGTCTTTTCAGGCATTTCAATCCCTTCTGTCTGTTTCCGGCCACCCACTAAGCTAAAAACGGGTGTCAGCTATTACCTCCGGCCTCTGTAACCACCGTGTCCGCCATGACCGTGTCCGTAACATCCGCCATGACCACAGTGTCCGCCCCTGCCACGATATCCTCCGTTGTAGTAACCGATTCCACCGAAACCGATTCCAATGTCCACTCCGTCATAATAGGCCACAGGAGGTGCCACCACGACCGGTGCCGGGTAATAATAGGCATTCACATAGGGCCGAGCATAATGCCTTCTCCATTCACTTCTGACTCCATACCCGCCATATCCCCTGTATCCTGCGTATGCTCTGTGGCCTCCATTGCGGTATCCGTGACCATTTCCTGCCAGTGCTGTGCCGGCAATGCTGATAAAAATCAGTGCAGCAATAAATCTGAACGTTTTCATGGTTTGTTGTTTTTGTTGGTTAATTACAGGAACATATTCAAACCACGGGCCAGAGATTCAAAAAGAGCCATACCAGAACGAATTTAATTCCGTTCTAATCAGGATGAAGATTGCCTGAAGGACGGGGAAAGTGTAAAAAGAGAGCAGTTGGCAGTTGACTAAGTGCTCAGTTTGCAATTGGCAGTTGGCCAAGTGCGTTGTTTACCATTGGCAATTGGCAAAAAAAATGAAAAGAAATTCGGTTGACAATGGGCAATAGCGAATTGTCAAATTTTTCTTATTTGTCAACTGGCAACTGCAAACTGCCAATTTTCTCTTCGTTTGCCAACTGCAAACTGCCATTTTTTTCTTTTGATTGCCAACTGAACGGAAGACCGTATCTTTACTCATAGCTAGCGATTGAACACTCTTCGAACCATACTCTTCTTCCTTCTTGCATGGACCGGCGCCATTGCACAGAACGTGTACACGCTCGAAATTCACCCCGATCCGGGGACAGATGACATCCAGCATTTTGATTACAAAAAAAACTTCCCCAGCAGGGCGGCCGCTCTCAAAGAACTCAGGAAATTCATTTATGTGCTCTATGATCATGCTTATCTGGGGGCTACCATCGACAGCATACACAAGGATTCGCTCATTACCCGGGCCTGGGTTCAAACCGGGCATATGTACAAGTGGGCCAAACTTTCAAAAGGCAATGTGGATGAGGGCATGCTCAGTGAAACGGGATTCAGGGAAAAGCTTTATTCGGATAAACCTTTTTATTATCCGGATTTAAGACGCATTGAAGAAAAACTGATCCAATATTGCGAAAACAACGGCTACCCCTTTGCTGAAGTGAAACTGGACAGCATTCAGGTGAAGGGCGATGAATTCTTTGCCCGTCTGAACCTGAACAAAAACAAGCTGACAAAGATTGACAGCATCATCATCAAAGGAAATGCAAAGATTTCCCCCGTTTATATGTACAGCTATCTGGGCATTAAGCCAGGCGATCTGTACAGTGAAACCAAAATCGTGAACATCAGGGCCCGCCTGAAAGAAATGCCCTTCGTACACGAACTCAGGCCTTTTGAAGTACTCTTTGGCGAAAAAACGACAAAACTTATCCTGTATCTGGAGAAAAAGAAAGCCAGTCAGTTTGACGGAATACTGGGTGTTGTTCCCGATCCCTTAACCGGTAAAATACAGTTTACAGGGGATGCCCGGCTCAAGCTGCAAAACAGTTTCAACCATGGCGAAATCATTGACCTGAATTGGAAAAAACTCGAGGGGCAAACCCAGAATCTGAATGTGGATTTGAGTTACCCTTTCTTATTCTCCACCCCCCTGGGTGTTGAATATGCATTGACGCTGTATAAAAAAGACTCCACGTATCTGGATGTGAACCAAAATTTCGCTTTGCAATACCTTCTTTCGGGCGGAAATTATTTTAAAGTCTATCTCAACAACAGGACTTCAAGCCTGCTGTCAACAGTCGGACTCGAAAACATCACTGTTCTTCCTACTTATGCGGATGTCAGTTCGTTCACCTATGGTATTGGTTTTCGCGGGCAAAAACTGGATTACCGGCTGAACCCCAGAAAAGGCTATGTCTTCAGTATTACCGCGGGTACCGGAACAAAGAGCATCAAACAGAATCCGAATGTCAATCCTCTTGTTTACGAAAATCTGAAACTGAACAGTACACAATACAATGCCAATCTGCAGGGAGCCTGCTATTTCAATCTCGGAGGCCGAAGCGTTCTTAAAACAGGCTTGAATGGAGCCTTTATCAGTGCCGACAACCTTTTCCAGAATGAAATGTTCAGAATAGGCGGTCTGAACACCCTGCGCGGGTTTGATGAAGAAAGCATTTATGCCTCCACCTATGGGATTCTGACGCTGGAGTACCATTACATTCTTGAACAAAATTCCTTCCTCTTTGTTTTTGCCGACGGGGCCTGGTACGAAAAAAACGGAATCAATTCCTATATACACGACACCCCGAAAGGCTTTGGCGCCGGAATTACCTTTGATACCAAAGCGGGTATTTTTTCGATCAGTTATGCCCTTGGGCAGCAGTTCAATGATCCGGTCCAGTTAAAAGCCGGCAAGGTCAGTTTCGGCTTTGTGAGTTTGTTCTGAGTGCGATTTAGACAATATCCCGGAAGATTGGACTTCAGACCTAAAAGCAATTCAGTACCTTTATCCCTTATAAATTAACAATGGACTTTCTATTTCTTCTCGCCGGTTTGATCCTGGGTTTTGTCCTGGCCTGGGTACTTTTCAGAAATGGGAAGGGTGATACACAGACAGCCGTGCTGCAAAGTCAGTTGGAAGGAAGTGTCAGGGAAACACAGAGGCTTGCAGGGGAACTGAAAGATTTGCGCGAAAATGTAAGGCATGAACTTTCGGTGGAAAAAGAAAAGTACAGTGCGGAATTGAGGCAGCTCAACGAAATGCTGAACAGCTCCAATATCAAGCTGGCCCAGGAAGGCGAGTCGGTGAAGGCTCAGAAAGAAACACTCGACACACTTCGCCGGGAACTCGATCTGGTTCATAAAAAATACAGCCTTGAGTTCGAAAACATTGCCAATAAAATCCTGGAAGAAAAAAGCCTGAAATTTACAGAACAGAACAAGAACAGTCTTGACATCATCCTCAATCCGTTAAAGGAAAAACTCAAGGATTTTGAGGAAAAAGTAGATAAAAGCTATAAGGCTGAATCGGCAGAACGAATAACGCTGAAAGCCGAAATTAAAAACCTGATTGAACTCAATACCAAAATCAGTCTCGAAGCCAACAATCTGGCTACTGCCCTGAAGGGTGACAATAAAATGCAGGGCAATTGGGGCGAAGTCATTCTGGAGAAAATTCTGGAACGTTCGGGACTGGAAAAAGACAGGGAATACAGAACCCAGTTTGTGACCAG
Organism: Bacteroidota bacterium; assembly: GCA_003151415.1. Lineage (GTDB taxonomy): Bacteria > Bacteroidota > Bacteroidia > Palsa-965 > Palsa-965 > Palsa-965. The sequence continues at coordinate 13,620 of PLXK01000164.1, read as the reverse complement.
CAATGTGGAAGGATCAACCATCAAACCGGATGTCGTGGTGCTTCTGCCTGAAGGCAAGCACATCATCATTGATTCAAAAGTCTCACTTGTGGCCTACGAGGCCATGGTCAATTCCGCCGATGACGAGGCCCGGACCAAATTTCAACGCCTGCATGTCGAATCGGTCAAAGCCCATATCAAGGGCTTGAGCGACAAAAACTACTCTACCTCGCCCGAGTTTAACACACCTGACTTTGTGCTTCTCTTTATTCCCATTGAATCGTCTTTTTCAATCGCCATCCAGGCCGACAATGACTTGTTTAATTATGCATGGGACAAGAAAGTGGTGCTGGTCAGCCCTTCTACCCTGCTTGCCACACTCCGAACCATTGCCAGCTTATGGAAACAGGAGAAGCAAACAGCCAACGCCCTGGAAATTGCTGCGGAAGGCGGAAAACTGTATGATAAATTTGTTGGTTTTTGTGAGGATCTGATTTTAGTGGGCCGCAAAATGGACGAGGCTAAGAGCACTTATGGCGATGCCATGAAGAAACTCTCTGAAGGAAGCGGAAATCTGGTCGGCAGAGCTGAAAAAATGAAGAAATTAGGTGCAAAGGTGTCTAAACTATTGCCGCCCAAACTAGTCGAACGGACAGAAGGAGACGAGAACTCTACGGATCAGTAGTGCTTTGCCAGTGGAATTCCGGTTCGCCAAAATGTTTACTTACTGTTCATGTAACAACCAAATCAATGAAAAAAAATGGCATTGTTTTCCTGCTCGCCCTGCTAGCGGTTGCCTGCGAAGGTCCGCAAAGAGCCACCAGCATAAATCAGGCTTATCTGTATAACAAAAACATGACCCGGCTCCATCCGGCTTTCAACATCTATCACCTCAACGATACCGAATCGCAGCTCGATTTCCTGATTGATGCTTCCGAACTTCTTTATATGAAGTCCGGCAAAGACTCGATCCCGCGTTCTTCCATTTACATTTCGGTTATTCTTCATGCCAAATACGATTCAAAAGAAATACTCGACAGTGCCTCAACCAAACTGACCGACATTTCGGATGGCAAGAATGATAAGTTTATTCACGGCGAGATGAAATTCAAGGCCAGCTATCCCAATACCTATTCCCTGCAGGTTACCGTTGCCGACATGAACCGCAAGGTGAATTACAAGAGTTTCCTGACAGTGGACAAAAGCAACCGGTTCAATGCCCAGAATTTCAGGATCTTCTCGGATGACGGGCGCGAATATTTCGGAGCCGAATGCGGCATGAAAGACAAAATTCTTGTCACCAGCAACAACCCCTCTGTGCAGAAATACATAGTCAGCTATTACCGCTCAAAAATTCACCTTCCGGCACCTCCTTTTTCGATGAAATACATGCCTCCGGTATTCGATTACAAACCCGACAGTGTTTTCAGCATTTCCGCATCGGCTGATGCCGCCAGGAGCTTTAAAAAGCAAGGGCTTTATCTGTTCCGGACAGATTCCTCCCAGCATGAAGGAATCACCCTCAGACGTTTTTATGATGGCTACCCGGATGTAACCAACGAGGATGTGCTTGTCAACGCTTTGCGCTATATCACCAACAAGGAAGAATTCAATAAAATGCATTCCAGCGCTAACAAAAAAGAAGCCGTCGATAAATTCTGGCTGGACCTTTCGGGTAATGAAGACCGGGCAAAAGAGCTTATCAGCAAATATTACAACCGCGTGCAGGATGCCAACCGGTACTTCACCAGTTATACGGAAGGATGGCGCACAGACCGGGGCATGGTCTATCTGATCTTTGGCCCCCCCACAACCATTTTGAAAAGCGGCACTTTAGAAACCTGGTATTACGGAGAGAAAAACAATGCAAGGGTTCTTAGTTATACCTTTGCACTCGAAAACAACCGTTTTACAGACAATGATTTTCAGTTAAGAAGAGATCCTGCACACAAAGCCGCCTGGTATAAGGCCGTAGAAACCTGGCGCCAGGGCAGAATGTACAGCAACGAATAAGCTTTGGTGCGGAACCCGCCAAAGCCTCTCAAATGCTACGAATGCCAATACGTCAAAAAGTCAACATGTTTTTTAACAACATCAACACCTTAACACTCCAATACCTCAACACCCGAATATGAAAGAATACGAAAACACCATACTCTACGGACTGCGTGCTGTAAAAGAAGCCATACATTCGGGAAAAGAATTCGACCGTGTATTTGTTCAGAAAGGATTGAAAGGCGAGATATTCGGCGAGCTGCGCAAGCTTCTGGAAGACAATAAAATCCCCTACCAGTTTGTTCCTACCGAGAAACTCAACCGCATCACCGACAACCGAAGCCATCAGGGCATTGTGGCCTTCATTTCGCACATCCTCTATCACCGCCTCGAAGATGTGCTGCCCGGTGTTTTTGAAGATGGTAAAACCCCGCTCATTCTGGTGCTCGACCGCATTACCGATGTCAGGAATTTCGGGGCGATTTGCCGTACGGCCGAATGTGCAGGTGTACAGGCCATTGTCATTCCCGCCCAGGGCGCGGCGCAGGTCAATGGAGATGCCATCAAAGCTTCGGCAGGAGCCCTGCACAACATACCGATTTGCCGTGAACCGAACCTCAAACTTGCCCTTGATTATCTCAAAGAAAGCGGATGCCAGCTTGTGTCGGTGACTGAAAAAGCGGATGATTATTATCCTTCTGCCAATTACAGCGGACCTACGGCGCTTATTCTGGGTTCTGAAGAAGACGGAATTTCGTATGAATACATCAAACGCAGCGACAAACGCGTGAAAATTCCAATGGCCGGCAAAATTGAATCTCTTAACGTGGGTGTTGCCGCAGGCATCGTTTTGTTCGAAGCCGTTAAACAGCGCATGAAGGTATAACTGTGACAGCCGTCAGGTCCTTCGGGCGAATGGCAGATGGACCAATCGCCCATTGCCACAGCTCCGATTTAGCGGATAATTTATATATTCGTCTTTACATTACGCGCCAAAGATCATCCCGGTTTTTGGTCCATTGTGCAAATCCAGAACACATGCTGCGAGTTCTCATTTTCTTTTCCGCCGTTTTCATTTCCGAATATTCATTTGCTCAACAGCACGAGCCGGACTGTCAATCGGCCAAACAGGTTCTCTATACCCATTCCGAGTCGGTCAACCCGCAGATTTTGGCAGATAACCTGCGCAGCGACACTATCGACATCCTGAGTTACACAATCAATCTGAATGTGACGGATTTCACCAACGATACTCTCAGGGCTTTAACCAGTATAAAATTCACTCCAAAAAAAAATACGGTTAAATCAATCAGCCTCGACCTGCTGCACATGAAAGTGGATTCTATTCGCAATGGCGCTTCGGCACTTGCTTATTCTTTCAACGATACCCTCATCATAGCAAAGCTTCCGGTTACGGCCAATATCGGTGATACTTTTTCCATTGACCTATACTACCACGGCAAACCACTTGTCGATGCTTCGGGCTGGGGTGGATTCTATTTTCAAAGCGGCTATGCATACAATCTGGGAGTCGGCTTTGCCGCCAATCCGCACAACTATGGACGCGTCTGGTACCCTTGCTTTGACAATTTCGTGGAAAGGGCCACCTATCTCTTTAACATCAGCACAAAAAACGGAAACATTGGCTATTGCAATGGGATTCTGACTCATGACACAACAGATGCAGCAGGTATCCGAACCCGGCAATGGACAATGAACAAAACTATCCCCTCCTATCTGGCTTGTGTGGCCGTTGCCCCTTTCACACAGGTCAATATGACCTTCCCTTCACTCACCGGACCTAAACCGGTCGTTATCGCTGCCGTGCCCGCCGACACCACCAACCTGAAAGCGTCTTTCATTCACCTGCCCAATGCATTCAGTGGTTTTGAAAAAAGGTACGGCCCATACATGTGGGACAAGGTTGGCTATTCCCTTGTTCCTTTCACCTCGGGAGCCATGGAACATGCAACCAATATCGCTTTTCCGAGAGTCTGTGCAAACGGAACGACGCTTTATGAAGCAGTAATCATGGCACATGAACTTTCTCACCATTGGTTTGGCGACCTGGCCACCTGCAGCACGGAGGGCGATATGTGGCTCAATGAAGGCTGGGCCACGTATTCGCAATATATTTTTGCCGAAAATGTATACGGTTACCCGGCTTATCTCGTTCAGGTGATTGCCAATCACGACGACATTTTGCATTATGCAAGCTGGAGGGATGGAGGATATCTTGCCTTATCCGGCGTTCCGCATGCCTATACCTATGGCACAACCGTTTACAACAAAGGCGCCGATGTTGCCCATACCTTGCGTACCTATATGGGTGATTCCATGTTCTTTCAGGGACTAAAATATCACCTGGCCAACAGCCAGTATAAAGCCGTGAGCAGCGCCGATTTCAGAGACAACCTCATTGCCGGGACAGGCTTGACAAACCTCACTGACTTTTTCAATGACTGGGTTTTCAATCCTGGCTGGCCTCATTTTTCTGTCGATTCATTCAGCGTAACGGGAACAGCCCCCAGCTGCACGGTCACTGCCTATATCAGGCAAAAACTGACTGCCGCCCCTTTTTACTACAACCAGGTTCCACTCGAACTGACTTTTAAAGACAGTCTCTGGAATACGGTTACCAAAAACATTACCGTGTCGGGTCCACTTGCATCGTTCAGTTTCAGCCTGCCCTTCAAGCCTTCCTACGCAGGGCTCAACCTGAATGACAAAATCAGTCATGCCGTTACATCCAGCAGCCAGGTTCTGAGTAACAACACATATGTTTTCAGCGATCAGGTCAGAGGCCGGATGCTTGTCACACCCACAAATGCATCCATCACAACAGATTCGGCGTGGATACGTGTTGAACACAACTACACGGCTCCCGATCCGTTCAAGACCATCGGGCAGGCCTATCTGCTTTCTCCAAACCGTTACTGGAGAGTGGATGGAGAATTTCCGGCTTCCTTTACGGCAACCGGATTAATCACCTATGACGGACGCACAAATACCTCCGGTGGTGCCGGCAGCCTGGACAACCTGTTGTTGAGCACCACAAATCTGGAAGACAGCATTGTTTTGCTTTACCGCAAAGACAGGGCAGACGACTGGCATCTTGAACCCAATATCACCAAAGCCATCGGCAGCACAAACGACAAATACGGCACCATCACCGTCAACGCCTTGCGAAAAGGAGAATACGTTCTTGCCTTGAAAGGATTTTATACCGGAATCACCGACATCAGGACAAAAGATCTAAGCGTCAGGGCTTATCCCAATCCCTCTTCCGACTGTTTCAATATTGAACTTTTCGGAAATGTCCCAGCCGGCATGGACACCAAAGTGATTGTTTATGACTTGCAGGGAAGATTGATTTTTTCGGAAGGGATTCAGAACAACCGCTTTTCTATTGGCACCGACAACTGGCGAAACGGAATCTACCTGATGACCATTCTAAGAAACGATAAACCACTGAGCAGGACAAGGCTGGTCGTGACAAAATAGTTGGCATGGTGCAGTTTCCAATTGGCTGTTGACAAAAAATAAAAAAAGGCAATGAACAATAGTAAATTCAAGATTCATTTTGTTGCCTGAGTGCCCTTTTAAGATAAATGTCTGTCTTTTGCCAATTGCCAATTGCACACTTTTTTTAACCCAATAATCCCTACCTTTGCGGTCTGATGAATGCCACTGCCCGAAAAATATCTCCTTCACTTACCCTGATTGACGAAACTGCCGAAATCAAACGCAGTGCAGAGCATAATTTGCATCTGCTGGCGGGTCCTGGAAGCTTTTCATTTGCTGTGCTGAACAAGGCCCAAAATAAATATGTGGCTTTGGAATCCTATAATTTACAAAACATCTTTACGGCAGAAAACCTGGCTCAGACACTCGATGGCATCATTCAGTCTCATGCCTTTCTGAAAGGAAACTATGATTCGGTCAGATTTGCGTATGATAGCCACCGCTCAACCCTGGTGCCGCAGGCTTTGTACGAAGCCGAAAACATACAAACCTATATTGAATTCAATCATCCCCGCGAAAAGGGCGACCTGATACTTGCAGACAGCCTGAAAAACATAGACACCCAAAACATTTACCTCATGCCGGCCGTTTTGAAAGACATGCTTGGGGGATATTATTCAAAAGTTCAGATTCGCCATCATTCCAGTGCACTGCTTGAAAGCCTTGTTGTTCAATTCAAAAACGAAAGCAAAGCCAAACTGGTTCTGCACATTTCGCTGACCCATTTTGAAATCATATTGATTGAAGGCAAATCCCTGCGTTTTTACAATACATTCAGGCACCAGACGACGGAAGATTTCATTTACTACCTGCTCTTCGTTTGCGAACAACTCAAACTCAATCCCGAAACACTCGACCTGGTTCTTATCGGTGAAGTCGAACGCAACTCGGCCATTTATGCCATCCTGCATAAATATGTAAGAAACATCCGCTTTGGCGAAAGGCCCGATTCTTTTGTCTATTCGCAACCACTGAACACCATACCGAAACACTTTTATTGCAATCTTTTTTCCCAACAATTACTCTCGTCCTGACCGAACGAATGTAATATCAAATATGAACGTCCGTTTGTAACCTATTCTAGCCGCTTTGCGGATGAAGAATCCGCAAGCCGACTAAAAACAAGTTAATGCACATACGTATTATCAGTGGAACTCACCGAGGCCGCAAACTTCATGCACCCAAAAACCTTCCGGTACGCCCAACTACAGATTTTGCAAAAGAGAGTTTGTTCAATATCCTCAACAATCACCTTGATTTTGAAGGTATCCATGCCCTTGATTTGTTCAGCGGAACAGGCAATATTTCTTTTGAGCTGGCTTCACGTGGGGCAAAAATGATTACAGCGGTGGACAACAATGCCAAATGCTGCGCGTTTGTGAAACAAACGGCCGAAGAGTTCGGTTTCACCAATATCCGAACAGTAAAAAGCAATGCCTTTTCCTTTCTCAAAGCCATGAGCGGCAAATACAAACTTATCTTTGCCGATCCTCCTTACGACCAAAAAACAACCAACACTATTCCGGCACTTGTATTTGAAAAGAACCTGCTCGATGAAGATGGCATTCTGATCATTGAACACGACCGGGAGACGGACCTGAGCATGCTTGAACATTTCAAGGAAAAGCGGGTGTATGGGAATGTAAACTTCAGTTTGTTTCAATAGCTTTCGCCACAAAGCGCTAATCTCCGATCAAGATCGTTTCACAACCTTTTTGGCTTTTCCGGAGATCGCTTTTCGAATAATTTATGAGCAATTCCTTCGGCACCCTTTTGTTTACATAGCGAATCAAAGGAGCTATACTTTCCAGATAATAATTGGATACTGATACATTTTTAGTCTTTCCTTTCCATTCAAAATGAAAATAGAGAATCAGACCATCGATGATGCAGGTATTGTCATACAGGCCATGAATATCGTCTGACCTCATATCCCTTGCCAGGCGAATGAAAGCATCTTCATGCCCATTATCCGGGCCACTCCGAAAAACGACCTTATCGTCTTTATGGTTCTTTGCAAAATAGATAAAGTCATACGGCCCTTTTTTTACAATAACCGAATCCTGACTCACTATATAGGTTATCCGGCTATCGCCCGCTTTATCAATATCCGATATCCAGAACCGGAAAGCCGCTTGATCCCGGTTGTTAATCACTGAATCAGGGGTCTGCCCCTTGCCATAAAATGAGAACAGAAAGAAAAAAAGGAGCGGGACAAGGGATCTGGCCTTCATTTGTTTATCCTCCCAATTGCTGAGTACATACTACCATGGATATATTTAACACTTAATATTACAAATAATAAGCAATGGGTTCAAAACGTGAAAATCCGACGAAAAACCACCCGGCCAGCCCTATCACTAAAATCCTTAATTTCGCATGACTATCCTATTCGATCATGAAGAGAACCGCTGTCTTCCCCGGGTCCTTTGACCCCGTCACCATTGGCCATGAAAGTATCATCAGGCGCTCTTTGCCCCTGTTCGACGAGCTTATCCTGGCCATTGGCATCAATTCGAACAAGAAGTACTATTTCCCTCTTGAAAAAAGGATGGAATGGCTCCGGCTCATTTTTGGCAATGAACCCAAGATCAAGGTTACCAGTTTCAGCGGACTGACTGTCGATTTTTGCAAAGCCCAGAAAGCCTCCTACATCCTGAGGGGTATTCGTACGGCAGCCGATTTTGAGTTTGAAAAGGCCATCGGTCAGATGAACAAGGCCATGGCTCCCGATATTGAAACCATCTTTATTTTGCCAACAGCCGAACTTTCTGCAATAAATTCAACGATTATCCGTGATATAGTCAGGAACGGTGGTGATGCCAGCCCTTATGTTCCGGCCGGCATCTCGCTTGTCTGAATTATTCCAACAGCTCCGTGCAGAAAAAAAACATCCTCTTTCTTTTTCTTTTCTCCTTTGCCGGATCACTCTTTTCCCAACAGGTGAACATCCGAGGCGAAGCCAAAGCTTATGCCGGAAAAGAGATTTACGCATTCGCCTATGACGATTACATCTGCTATACCAAAAACATTCTGGAAACAGACACGGTAGGCCCCGACGGGAAATTCAACCTCCATTTCGATATCCACGAGCCCCGACGCATCTATCTGCGTTGCGACCACATGAAAGCTCCCCTGTATGTCGAATCCGGAAAAAGCTATGAAGTGGGATTCCCGGCAAAGGATTCCTCCCGCCTGTTCAACCGGAACATCGACCAGGACGGAGACCTGAGCATCAACACGACTGATACAACAGAACTCAACTGGCTGATCATGGATTTCAACATGCGCTATGATGATTTCTGGAAAAAAAATTATCAAAGTTTTGTCATCAAAAACACCCGGTTCCCCATTGATTCCTTCAGGCGGGCCATCAACGCGCATTACAGCCGCACAGTGTCACCCTATTTTCATTCCTACATCAATTACTCCATTGCCTCCACCCAGGTCAGCACCTTCGAGAGCAAGAATTTCATGGCCAAAGACTACCTCTACAACAGAAAGATTGGTTACAGGAATTACGAATACATGACCTTTTTCAATCAGTTCTTTGATAAAACATTTTATCAGTTTGCAATGAGCCCGAAAGGAGCGGCGGTTTACCCGGCCATCAACGACAAGGGAACCGCTGTTGCACTGATGGATGCCCTCAAACAAGCCCCTTACCTGGCCAACGACACCTTGCGCGAACTGGTCATGTTGAAAGGCATTTATGAAAATTACAACAACCGGGAATTCAAGTCTTCAAGAATGATGGGAATCCTGGAACAGGTTGAACGCGAAAGCAAAATAAAAGAACACCGCCAGATTGCACGAAACATCATCGCCATCTTCACCCAGCTTAAAAGAGGGACCCCGGCCCCCTCATTCAGCCTGCCCGACAGAAACGGAAAGCCCGTAACCCTTTCTGATTTCAAAGGCCGGTTTGTCTATCTCACTTTTTCTGCAAGCTGGTGCACGAACTGCGTGAGCGAACTGAAATACCTGGAAGAATTGAGAAAGAAATATCCCAAGATCCAGGTCATCACAATAAGCACCGATGAAAAAGTCCAGGATATGAATGCCTTTTTGAAACAAAATCCAAAACTGAACTGGACCTTTCTGTATGCCGGCAATAACGATCAGCTGAAACACGATTACCAGATTTTTTCTGTCCCCTATTACTACCTCATCAGCCCTGAAGGTTTGCTGCTTATGTCGCCCGCCCCGGCTCCCTATGATGGCATTGAGGAGCTTTTCTACAACATCACCAAGAAGAAATTCGAGTCCATGTTTAAACTCGGCGACGAGTAAGCATTCCTTCAGGGTTCAGAAACTCACCCTTGCTTTTCCACGCAAACCTAGCTCTTGCGCCAACGAGAATTCAGGAAAATATTCAAACCCCTCTTCCCGTTCTCTCCCCGATTTTCAATACCTTTCCAAAACAATTCAAATTCATCAGAACCATTTCAAAAATGTACCGCTTGAAATTTTATCTCATTCTCTTTTTTAGTTTCCTGACCACCTTCCCATCAACTGCCCAAAACCAGAAAAAAATTGACAGCCTGCTTCGTATCCTTCCCGGTTGCAAGGAAGACACAGTAAAGGTCAAAGTCCTGTACCGTCTGGGGTGGGAAATGAGCTACACCAGCCTGAATGATGGCCTGAAATATGCTGAAGCATCCATGAAACTGGCATTGAACCTGAAAGATGACAGGGGACTCTCCTATGCCTACCACGACCTGGGAAGCATTTACATCGACATGGGCGATTTCAACAAGGCAGGCGAATTTCTGCTCAAGGAACTGGAACTCATCGAAAGCAAACGCGTAAACACATCTCCCGGAGGCTGCTATATTGAACTGGGCATTCTGTATATGAACCAGAACATCTACGCCAAAGCCCTTCATTTTGACTCCCTCGCGCTAAGCATTTACCAAAAAGACCGGGATGAGAAAGCCATGGCCGTGTGCTATATCAATCAGGGATCGGTCTATCAAAAAATGAATGATTATCAAAAAGCGATAGAAGTCAACGAAAAGTCCCTTGTCCTGAATCTTCGCACCAAACGTCCGGAGTCTATAGCCACTGCTTATTTAAATCTTGGCGACCTGAACATGCACTTGAATAAATATGATGAGGCCTTGCGCAACATCGTTTCGGGAACCGAAATTTTAAGACAAAACAAACTGACCTATTCCATGCCTGCGGCCTATGCCAGTCTGGGAGATTATTACATGGGAACCAAACAATACAAAACCGCGATTCTTTATTGGGATTCTGCTCAAACCCTGCTTGACCAAAACGGAATGAAAGAGAAGCAGATGGAAATATTTGAGAATCTGAGCGAAGCCTATGAAGCTCTTGGCGATTTTAAGAACGCCTATGCCAACCACAAGATGTTTGCCAGCCTGCAGGACAGCTTGTTCAATGACACGAAAAGCAAGGAATTCACCCGCAACGAATTGAAATACGAATTCGGGAAAAAAGAACAGGCCGAAAAATCAGAACAGGAAAAGAAAGATGCTGTTGTTCGCCTGATCTTCATCGGGCTTGGCCTGGGTGTCCTGGCCCTGGGTGTTTTTTTATTTTTTATCTATCGGGCCAATTTGCAGAAAAAAAGAATAAACAATCAGCTTGAAGAGGTCAATGCCCTTATTCAGGAAAAAAACAAAAACATTACCGACAGCATCAATTACGCCAAGCGCATTCAAAGGGCCATTCTTCCTTCTGAAAGGACCATCCGTGAACTCCTTCCCACTTCCTTCATTCTGTTAAAACCCAAAGACATTGTCAGCGGAGACTTTTACTGGATTGAAAAAGCAGGCAAAAACGACAAGGTATCCGGAGCGCCTGGCCCGGACAAAATTCTTCTTGCCGCTGTTGACTGTACCGGCCATGGTGTGCCGGGAGCCATGGTCAGTGTGGTTGGCCACAACAACCTGAACCGTTGCCTGAAAGAATTCAATCTCAGCAAGCCTTCCGATATCCTCGACAAACTCAACGAACTTGTTCAGGAGACATTTGAGGACAGCGAAGATGAAGTCAGGGATGGAATGGACATCGCCCTTTGTTTATTGGACAAAGAAAGCGGCACCCTTGAATACGCCGGTGCAAACAACCCACTCTGGATCATCCGGAAAAATAACGGATCGGACATTCAGGTGGTGGAAGAGATCAAGGGAGACAAACAACCCATCGGAAAGTATACAGCTCATAAGCCCTTTACCAATCACCGAATCGAAATGAACAAAGGCGATACGGCATACATTTTTTCAGATGGCTTTGCCGATCAGTTCGGCGGAGAGAAGGGCAAGAAATTCAAATACAAAAGCCTTCAAAAACTCATTCTTTCGATACAGGACAAAACCCTGGCCGAACAGGAACAGATCCTGCTCAGCACTTTTGTCAGCTGGCAAAACGTTCTTGAACAGGTTGATGATGTTTTGATTGTTGGAATCCGGATGTAAGCGGATCTACTTCTTCGAAACTCGTGCAGCAAGGTCCAGCACTCCTTTTATAAAGGAGGGCCAATAAAAACGTTTTTTCTCTTCGCGCACACAGGCCGTAAAAGCGGGCTCTCTTTTGTTTTCGAAATAATCGGCAATGGCATCGGCAATGGAAGCCGGATCGGTTGAGGTGACATATCCCGCTTTCTTATCGGGTACGATTTCTGCAAGTCCGCCGACCTTGGTGACGAGCATGGGTTTTTCAAAATGATAGGCAATTTGCGTCACTCCGCTTTGCGTGGCACTGCGATAGGGCTGTACAATCAGATCGGAGGCCCCAAAATAAGTGTTCACTTCTTCAGAAGGGATGAAGTGTGTATGCAAAATGAGCCGGCTGGCCAGCTTATGTTTTTCAATGATGGCTTCATAAACTTTGGAATCTTCGTAGTATTCACCGGCCACAATCAGATGAACACCCAGATTCCGGATTCGTTCATCGGCCATGGCTTCCAGCAGCAGATCCAGGCCTTTATACTTCCTGATAAAACCGAAGAACAACATGTACCGCTGATTCTCTGGCAGACCCAGGTGTTTCAGGGCTGCCCCCCGTTCTGCCTTTTCGCCAAAGATATCATACAGCGGGTGCGGCAAAAATATCTTGTTCTGATTTTCGGTGAACAGCGAAAGGTCATCCAGCACCGCCCGCGACATGGTTACAAAACCATCGCAGGACTTAATGAAATACCGGGTCAGTAAAGCATCTCCCATGCGTTTTTCGTGGGGGATGACGTTGTCGGTGATGGCTATGACTTTGGTGTGTTTGCGAAGCCGTCTGGCAATGGTTCCCAAACCCGGTCCCATGAAGGGTAGCCAGAAACGAAAGATAACGAGATCCGGTTTTTCTTTCTGAACCGCATCTGCCGTACTGAACCACGAAAAGGGATTGATAGAATTGATGGAAGCAATGATTGTCAGATCATCGGGCCCTTTGCCCGAATCGATCTGTGTCTTGCCAGGGAAAAGCAAAGCCGGATATTGAAGGGAGAAAGAAAAAATCTTTGCCTGATGCCCTTCTTTGAGAAAAGCGCGGCAAAGAGCTTCGTTGAAGTTGGCAATGCCACCGCGCAAAGGATAAGCCGGACCGACGATGATTATTTTCATTTCATCTGATTTTTCTGGAAGCACTGCCGGATCATGCCTGTTAACAGGCCCTATTCAGAAATATTCGCCTTTTTCTCGATCAGGTAATTGTTCCGGTAAGGCGAATTCCGGGCGATCATTTCACCGAGAAATCCAGCCAGAAAAAACATGGTACCGATAATCATGGTAGAGAGGGCAATATAAAACGAAGGACGTTCGGTGAGCAGGCGCGCAGACACGTGAGAATAGACATGCCACAGTTTCATGATGCCCAGATAAGCCGAACTCAGAAATCCAACAACGAACATGATCGTTCCCAATGCACCGAAGAAATGCATCGGACGTTTTCCGAATTTGGAAACAAAAGAAATGGTCATCAGATCCAGAAAACCGTTGATGAACCGTTCAAATCCGAATTTCGTGACTCCGTATTTGCGTTCGCGGTGCAGTACTTCTTTTTCGGTGATTTTTGTGAAGCCCGCCCACTTGGCGATAACGGGTATATACCGGTGCATTTCGCCGTATACTTCGATGCTTTTGATGACATCCCTGC